>DASTWL010000033.1 GCA_035765895.1 Verrucomicrobiia bacterium
TCCCACCGCAAGTTTTCGGCCAAAACCGCAGGCAGCCGGCCGATGGGTGCTCAACCGGGTGGCACCCCCTCTGCTCAATTTTGCGACCGCGCGTGGGCGGATGAACAAACAAGCACACCCCCGCGTTGCGGCCGACTCAGAACAGGATACTGGCCGGCGACTCATGTCCGATGTTGAGACATTGGCCGGGCAATACCAAGTCAGAATGGACCACAGACACAACGTGATTATGAAGACGTATCGTTTCCGCAGCACCGTCGGGGCGTTGCTCGCAGCATTGGCCTGCTCCGCCGCCTTACACGCGCTGAACACCCGGGCCGTAGCCTTCCGCCTGCCCAATCAGGATCCCGCGGCGATTGCCCGCGGCAATGCCTTCGCCGCCACGGCGGATAATCCGTCCGCCATTTACTACAACCCCGCCGGCATCACGCAACTGGAGGGCAACAACGCGCGCATCGGGCTTTATCTCGTCTCCGCCGGGGTGGATTACACCTCGCCCGCCAACGCCAAGGCATCGGTGGACGGGTCCTTTCAGCCGGTGCCGGAAATTTACTACGTTTACACGCCGCAAGGGTCGCCGCTCTCGTTTGGTTTCGGTGCCTATTCGCCCTATGGCCTGGCGGTGGACTGGGGCAAGGACACCACCTTCAACACGCTCGCGGAAAAGGGCAAGGTGCTTTACGAATGCTTCAACCCCGTCATTGCCTGGAAGGTGCATCCGAAATTCTCCGTCGCCATCGGGCCGACCATCAACTACTCGCAGGCGAACTTCGAGCGCGCCATCGGCCTGTCGCCGGGCGACTCGTTCAAATTTGACGGTGACGGCATGGGCTACGGGTTCAATGCCGGGCTGCGCTGGCAACCCACCGAACACTGGGCGTTGGGCGTGAACTATCGCTATGAAACGGAGGTCGAATACAAGGGCAACTCCGAAACGATCCCCTACGCGCCTGCGCAATCCACGCACGGGCCGTTGCTTTATCCCCAGTTTGTTGTGCTCGGCCTTTCCTATCGGCCAACACCCGACTGGAACATCGAGGTGAACGCGGACTGGTCGGATTGGGACAAGCTGAACCAGATTGTTTTCAACGGCACGGCATTTGGCGACATCACACTGCCGCTCAACTATCGCTCGAGTTGGATGTATGAGTTCGGCGTCACCCGTCAGCTGGGCAAGGGATATTTTGCCAGCGTGGGTTATTTTTTCAGCGAGAACTCCAGCCCAGATGCGTATTTCAACCCCATAGTCCCGGATAGCGACCTGCACCTGGGCAGCGTCGGCTTTGGACATCATGGCCAACGGTGGGATTGGGCGATCGCCTACCACTTCGGCTACAATCCGGGACGCACGGTGACGGGGAGCCCGCTCAGCCTGACCGGGCAGAGTGCCGACGGCACCTACAAGGTGCTCAACCAGGCCGTCAACCTGGCCGTGACGCTGAAGTTCTAAAACCAAGCACCGGAACTCACAGCCGGTTGGCAGACATGTAAAACGTCATCGGCTGGGCCAGCACGCTGTCCAGGTCGATCAAAATCTCCCTCACCCAGTTGCGCATCCACGCTTCGGGCACGGATGCGCTGGTCGTCAATTCCGGATGGGCCTGAACGACCAGGCTGAGGCGGTTTTGAAACGTGACACAGCCGGCTCCGAGCATCTGGCAGCGCAACACGGGCGGCGAGAACAGCCAACTGCCCAGGCAATCGGTCTGTGTGATCCGCTTGTCGGGATCCCAGACCCCCAGATTGGAAAAGCCGCCAAGGTTCCACTGCGCCGTGGCGCGATCCATTTTCAGCATCAGCCGGCGCATCGGCGCGGGTAGGAAGGAACCGGATTTGTAGGCATTCCAATTCGCCCAGTGTTCACCGCCCGCCAGCGCGCGATAAATGCTGCGATGCACGTCATACACCGTTTCAAACGAACGCACCCGCACGCTGACGTAGCTGGAATGATTTTCCACATCGTTCGAGCGGCGCACGCGTCCCCGCAAATTCACCGGCACCATCCACGGCAACGTGGCTGATTGATCCCGCAGAAACGGCCGCACCGCCTTGGTAAGATGCTTCAGGAGGAAAGAATTGACGGTGTAGTTCGCCTTGCGGCAAACCCGCCGGATCTGCGTCGTCTCCGCATCATCGAACACGTGCCATGCAACGGCCGGCGGCGGAGCGTGGTGGCTACTGTTCTGTGTGGCCCCGTCCAACCGCGCCCACTGCACACGATAACGCGGTGCAGCATACTTCGGCAACGCGCGCAGCAATGCGCCCAGCGAGGGTTCCGAGTAGTGCCGGATTTGGGGCAGGCGGGAGAGTTCCGCGCCGCGCTGACGAAGCAAACCGGCAAACCCGCCGATGCCATCCACCTCGGAGTGGGGCAGGAAAAACCACTCCGGCCGGCTGGAGCCGGGGGCGATGCGCCCAAAACGAATGCCAATGAATTCGCCCAGCTCTTCGGCGGTAGCGAACCATTTGCTAATGGCATCAGCTTGTTGATTGGCCACGACGCCGTGGTTTTACTTGCTCCCCCCTGACCCGTCAACGCAGGCTTTTTCCCGAATCGCAATTCCACTGGCCGGAAAACTGCAGCATCCCACCCATACGGCGTGCCCGACCGGCGGGCCGCCCACACAGTGGCGGCCCGATCTTATGAGGCGATAATCACCCAATCGACGGGCTTTTTCTCTGTCCTTCCGCCGGTGCAATTGCTACAAGCCCGAGGGATGATGGATTTATACCAAGGCGTCCACCTGGTTTCCTGCGGAGTTGGCTGCCGTCGCCACGAGCCCGCTGCGTCATGACCCCCAACATTCACGACCGCAACGCTTCGGGCAGCCTCGCGTTGAATGTCGCGCAGGCGGTCAGCGCCGATTTCACCTGTGCCCTGCTCGTCTTTGATCAAGACCAGCAGTTGATTCATTACTCACCCAGCGCCGCCGGATTGTTGGACCTGCCACCCACAAGCCTGGCCGACCGCCACACTTCCCAGCTCCCGGCCCGCATTCGCAATCTGTTGGAACGGACGACCCGCCACGGCCAGACCACGTGTGAAACGGAATTCATCGAACGCCACGGCGCGCCAAACCAGAATCTTCGATTGACCGCCCTGCCCTTGCAGGACGCATCCGCCAAGGGCGCGGTGGCCATTCTGATCCAGGATGTCAGCCTCGCCCGCCGGCTGGAGGACGACGTGCGCCAGCTGGACCGTCTCGCTGGTGTGGGCACCCTGGCCGCTGAAATGGCGCACGAAATCAAAAACGCCCTCGTGGCGGTCAAAACGTTTGTGGACCTGCTTCTTGAAAAAAATCCCGAAGCCGAACTGGCCGGCACGGTCCAGCGGGAAATGAAGCGGATCGACTCCATCGTGGCGCAAGTGCTCGGTTACAGCCGCAATCCCGCCCCCGAACAAATCGCCATCTCCACACACCGGTTGCTGGAACGGACCTTGAAGCTCGTGACACCGCATTTGGACGGGCGCAACATCACGGTGGTGTCACGTCTGACGGCGGCCCCGGATGTCATCGCCGGGGACGAGAACCATCTCGAACAGGCCATTCTCAACCTGCTGCTCAACGCCGCGGAGGCCATGAATCGCGATGGCACGCTGACCGTGGAATCCGATTTGATCCGCAACGGCGGCAAAGCCCCCCACCCGGCCGCCCCAGAAAAGCTGGTGCGTATCGTGATTCGCGACACGGGCGTGGGCATTTCCTCCGAGCACATGGTCCGCCTGTTTGAACCCTTCTTTACGACCAAGAAGAACGGCACCGGTCTGGGACTCGCGATCACGCGGCGCATCATCCACGAGCACCACGGGTTGATCAGCGCCGAGAGCGAACCCGGCAAAGGATCCGCCTTCACCCTGCTGCTGCCCGCGGTTGAAACGGATTGATGCAGCGTCTCGCCATCGTCAGCGACATTCACTACGCCGGCCCGCGGGAATCCCGGCACGGGCGCGATTTCGAGTTTGCCGGCGCCCCACCGTCGTTCGCTCGCGCGCTGGTGCGGCTGTATCGCCGGCACATCTGGATGAACAACGCGCTGGCTCACAACAGCCTGTTGGACCGTTTCCTTGAAAGGACGGCCCAAGCCGACTGGGCGATTGCCGCGGGCGATTACACGTGCGACGCCGCGGGCGTGGGCGTCAGCAATGATGATGCCTGCGAAAGTGTGCAGCTTTGCCTGGGCAAACTGCGCGCGCGTTTTGGTGACCGCTTGTTGGCGATTCCCGGCGACCACGAACTGGGCAAGACCAGCCTGCTGGGGGACCATGGCGGGCTGCGGCTGGCCAGCTGGCAGCGCATGACGCACGACTGCGCCTTGCGCCCGTTCTGGCAGTTAAAACTCGGCGCCTACGTTTTGCTGGGGATCACTTCAACGCTGGTGGCACTGCCGCTCTTTCAAGCTGATGCGCTGCCCGCGGAGTGGCCGCAATGGGAGGCTTTGCGCGCCGCGCATCTGGATGAAATCCGCGCGGCGTTCGACGCATTGGCGCGCGATCAACGCGTGGTGCTGTTCTGTCATGACCCCACTGCGCTGCCGCGACTTTGGCAGGAGCCGGCGGTGCGCGAGCGCGTTCACCAAATCACGGCCACCGTTGTCGGCCATCTGCACACACGCCTGGTGTTTTGGAAAAGCCGGCTGCTGGCGGGCATTCCGCCCGTCCGCAGTTTGGGCATCTCCGTTCAACGCATGACCTCCGCCTTGCACGAAGCCCGGCAATGGCGGCCATTCAAGGTGCATCTTTGCCCCGCGCTGGCCGGCATTGAACTGACGCGGCGCGGAGGTTTTTTGACGGTGGACCTGGATGAAACCGGCGTGGTGCCGCCGTTGATCCACCGGCACGCCATGCCGAGGGAGAATTAGTAGTTGATGAACGAATCCGTCTCGATCGTGTCCTCGCCCGGCTGGTAGCGCGGCAGCGCCTTGATGGAAAAGGTAAACGCGATGGTGTAATCATCCGGCCGGCCTTCGTCCTTGCGCGCCCGGAACGACACGGCGCCAGTCCAGCTGCGAAAGTCACGGTATAGCGAGTAAATCTGCTCGCGCAGCTTGGAATCGCGCACGTCGAAATAGTGCGACGCGCGCAAGCCCCAGTTCTCGTTCACCCGCAGATAAATGGTGCTCGTCACCAGATCATTGCCTTCGCCCCACGCGGTCGGTTCGGGGTCAAAATTATCGCGCAGGTAGAAATACCCGAGCCGCCAGTTCCAGACCGTATTCGGTTTCAGCGTCAGCGAATTAAACGCCATGCGGAACTGTCCGCGGTCGATGTCGTAACGGCTGAGCGATTCCAGGGTGATCCAGGAACGCGGGCTGAAACTCAGGTCCGACGAAAGATCGGCAAAGGTTGTTTGGCCCGGCTCCGGACGTAGCCGCCAGTCAGCGAAGACGTCCCACGACAGAAAATCTTCAATGTGCCCATCGCGCTTGGTCTGGAGGCGATTGCGCAGGCCCCAACGGATGACGTTCTGGCTGTCCACCGAATCAATGGCGTTGTAGTCCGGATAATCGATGGGCAGCACCAACAGGCTGGGCAGCGCGGCATCAAACTGCGGTAAATCATTCGTCAGCACCGAAGGCTGCGGCACATAAACGTAGTTAACCGAGGGTTCGATGATGTGGCGCAATCCATCGAGATCGAACAGCCCGTTGTGCGCCCCCGCCCACGTGTGACTGGCCTTGAAAGAAACCTCCGCGCCGGTGTTGAAGACCGTCCGGTCCTGTTCGGACGTTGCCGCTCCCGGACCGCTGGCCTCGCTGTAATAGGTGTAGCGGCCGCCCGCGCGGGGGGTCACATTCAACCAGCCGAACAACGTCGTCGGCAACACCACTTGATGATACGTGTCCGCCCGGGCCGCTTCGTAATCCAAACCGGTCGGACCGTTCGTTTCCGCAAAGAGCCGCCGCAGATAGCCGACCCGGCTCTCGCTCTCGTAGTAAAGCGGCGTGGGCCCGATTTGCTGCCGGAAGGCGGACAGCTTGACTTCCGGCAGTCGTTCGACGGTCTCAAAAAAATCATTCACCCTTGGCTGCGCCATCACGCTGAGCGCGAAGTTGTCCCAGAAATGACGCGCCTCGACGAACGTGCTGGGCTGGACATTCTGCCGATACTCGCCTTCGAAGAATTCACGTCGCACGCCTTCGTCACTTTGATAACTGACCCGCGATTTGAACGTGGTGTTGGTGAACGGAGACGCGAGCCAGGAGAGCTCAACGCGTTGACGGTTGTCGGGAAATGGCGTGCCAAACTGGTTGGTCTCCGGTTTGAGATCGTAAAGATAATAGTATTTGAACAGCGCATCGCCCCATTGGCCCAGGTGGAAATCCAAGTCGGGCCCCACGCCCGGACCGCGTTTGGCCCGATAATCGACGTGCAGCTTGCCATCGACTGCATCGCCCCAGTTCCACGCATAACTCCCGCGCGCATACGGACCAAACCGGCTGCGATAACCGGGCGTGACGGTGAACGCGGGCCGGGCGGCCTGCATGTTCTGCGCGTAATACGGAAAATAAAAAACCGGCACCGGACCGATGTGCAGGGTTGCACCGTGGGCCTCGAACCGTTTGTTGGGACGGACGACCAGCCGCTTTGCTTGGACATACAACAGCGGCTTGGCGTAGTCATCGAGTGTGATGTAGCCGTTCGTCGCCGTGTAAGTCTGGTTGGTCACGTCGCCCGCCACGCCCTCCCCCCCCGCGTAGAACGGCGCCTTGCCCGTGCGAAACTGGCGCGATTCGATGTTCTTGGTCTTGTAGTTGTAGAGCACGTGCTCGCCCGCCCAGATCATGTCGTCGCTTTGGATGCGCACCCGGCCGTCGGCCATCACGTCGCCGGTCATTTTATTTGCGGAAATCTCATCGGCGGCCAGCACCACGTTGCCATAGCGGACGATCGCGCCATTGGTCACCGTGATGGTCGCGGCCGCCACATCCACGAAGGCGTCACCGCCATCAACAATCAAGTCCTGCCCGGCCGGTTCCAATCCCGGCAGGCCGGCCCGTAACGACACGGCCAGGCCGAGGCAAAAGAGGAGGAAAAAGGTGATGCGGGAGCGTCTCATTCGGGCGCGCACAACTAACCAGAAGCCCCGAAAACTGCCAAGCGGTAACTCTGCCGGCCCATCTTTTCCCACGCCCCTTCCGTCGGTGGCATACGAGTTGCACCCCTTCGGAGCGAAGGATGAAGCCTATGGCCAAGAAGCTAAAACTGATGTCGCTCCTCGAAGAGTTGAGCGGACGCGCGGTGGTCACCAACCGCCATGCCGTTCAGCCCGCGGCGGGTGTTTATCTGATGCAATTGCGGGCCCATGCCGGCGCCACGGGCCTGCCACGGCGCCAAATCCAGATCGAAGTGACGCTCAACCCGGCCCAGTCGCAGGCGCGTCCCGTTAAAATCAAGCACGTCACCCCGACAGTCCGCGAAAACGCACAGGCGCCGGACAGCACGACCGCACCAGCCAAGCTGCCCGCCCTGCCTCAAGTTCGGCCAGCCATTGACTGATAATGGGTCACCGAAGTGCGGACGACCGATCCCGGCCGGCCCGCCTTTCAGCGAAATTCAACCTGCTGGAACCCCAACTGCTGAAACAGCTGCTTGAGCTGTTCGCATGCCCGCTGGTCGGCGTCCTTGGCAATCCCGCCCAGCCGGGCAGCCCGCCGAATGTCATCAATCGCATTCTGCCGCGCGGTCTGTTCCAAATCCTTGTCGAACGCACGCAATAATCCGGTGCTCCGCTCGATGACTTGCGTTTTATCCTCGTCGAGATAGGTGTCCAGCACTTGCGCGGGCGGCAGCTTCAGCGAAATTTTGGTTCCGGTCACCGTGACATCCTCGGGCTTCAGCCGGCCCAAATCCACGCCCGCCTTGACTACGCCGTGCGCGAGCAGCAACACGCGGTTTTCGCCATACCACTTCACATCCTCCAGCACGACCACTTTTTCGATCACGTATTTTACGGTGACGAGCTCGGACAAGGCCTGGACTTGCTTGAGAATGGCGGCCGTGTTGTAGGTCCTCAATCCGCCAGCGCCCGGAAGGAACCGGCCGAGATAAGCGCCCACCAGGAGTCCGGCGATGAGGCAGATCAAAATGAGAATTGTCGCGAGAATTTTGCCTCTGCGCATGGCGGCAATGTAACCCGCCAACCCGGCATGCAAAGCGGAATCCGCCCGCCCGTCAGTTTTCCCTTTGATGGCGCGCAGCGCGGCCTAAACTGTTGCCATGAGTGCAATCAACGTAAGCTCGTTTCCCACCAACCGCCCGCGCCGGCTGCGTCAGTCCCCCGCCCTGCGCCGTCTGGTGGCGGAGACCCAATTGAACATTGGGCAGTTGATTTACCCGTTGTTTGTCCGGAGTGGCCGCAAGCTGCGCAAACCCATCGGCGCCATGCCCGGGGTTGCTCAACTGTCACCCGACGAGATGCTGAAGGAGGCGCAGCATGCGCACGAACTGGGGATTCCCGGCGTGCTGCTGTTCGGCATTCCGGACCGCAAGGACACCACGGCTTCGGGCGCCTACGCCCGCAACGGCATCGTGCAACAAGCAGTGCGGCTGCTGAAACGGGAACTGCCCGAACTGCTCGTCATCACGGATGTCTGTTTGTGCGAATACATGTCGCATGGTCACTGCGGCATCGTGCAGTCCGGTCCCGGCGGAGCACGCATCCTGAATGACCCCACGCTCGAATTGCTGGCCCGCACTGCGGCAAGCCACGCGGACGCCGGCGCGGACATTGTGGCGCCCAGCGACATGATGGACGGCCGGGTGCGCGCCATCCGGCAGCAACTGGACAAGGAGGGTTTTACCGACACGCCGATCCTGAGCTATGCAGCCAAGTTTGCCTCGGCGTATTACGGCCCGTTTCGGGAAGCGGCTGAATCCACGCCCAAGTTTGGCGATCGCCGCAGCTACCAAATGGACGCAGCCAACGGCAACGAGGCGTTGCGTGAAGTGGCGCTGGACATCGCCGAAGGAGCGGACATGGTCATGGTGAAACCCGCGCTGGCCTACCTGGACATCATCCACCGCGTAAAAATGGAGTTCGGCTTTCCCACCGCCGCCTACAACGTGAGTGCCGAGCATGCCATGATCAAGGCCGCGGCGGCCAACGGGTGGGTGGATGAACGCGCACTGACGCTGGAGACATTGCTGGCCATGCGGCGGGCGGGTGCGGACATCATCATCACCTACGCCGCTTGCGAAGCGGCGAAATGGCTCAAGGAAGGCTAAACTGGAAAACCAAGGGGAAGGGTCCACCGTCAAACGGTCGCGTTGGTCAGGGCGATTTGATGGATTTCAGGGCAATGGCCAAGCCAATCAGAATGATCACGCCCAGAATGATGCCCCCAATCAGGAAGTAACGATTGACCTTGTTGGTCTTCTTCGTGAATCCGCTGGTTGCGGTGTCAAAGCCGGAGCTGCGCGGTTCAGCGAGTTGATCCAAGCTGACGCCGCGCTGCACCGCCATGGTCTGGTCCTGCCGTTTGGCGCCCGCCGCTGGTCCGGGTGCGGGTGCAGGCGTGGACGCGCTGGCGGTAGCCGATGGCGGTGGCAGCGGTGTGCCGTCATCCAGGCGCAGCTCCACCTGCCCCAAACGGAGCACCTGGCCGGCCTTCAGAACGGATTCCGTGATTTTCTCGCCGTTGATGAAGCTGCCGTTGGTGGAACCCAGATCCTTGATGATGACGTCCTGTTCGACGACGTGGATTTCGGCGTGGTGGCTGGAGACCGAAGGTTCAGCAATCAGGATGGCATTGTCCTCAACACGACCGACGGTGGTTTTACCCTCCTTCAGTTCGAAGCTTTGACCGGCCAGCGATCCGCTGAGAACCTGCAATTTCGCCATAGCTTGGTTAATGATGTCGAATTATCCGGAGCATGTCAGTCAAGTCAAACGCAAAGCTCTTCTTTTCAATGACTCGCAACCAGCCACCCGGGCTTCATCGTGATTTGGCGAGCACCAATTCCCGAAACTCCGCGAACAGCGGCGTCGAATCGTGCGGCCCGGGCGACGCTTCGGGATGATACTGCACGCAAAACACCGGCTTGGTCTTGTGCCGCATGCCTTCCACGGTCTGGTCGTTGAGATTAATGCGGTCGACCTGCACATCGGCCGGCAGCGACGCAGGGTCAACGGCGAAGCCGTGGTTTTGCGAGGTGATTTCGACACGCCCGGAATTCAAATCTTTGACGGGCTGGTTCCCGCCTCGATGGCCAAACTTGAGTTTGAACGTCTTCCCCCCGAACGCCTGCCCCAAAATCTGGTGGCCGAGGCAAATGCCAAAAATCGGAATGCCGGTCTGCAACAACGCGCTGACGGTGTTGACGGCATAACCCAGCGCCGAAGGATCACCCGGACCATTGGAGAGAAAGATTCCGGCCGGCTTGTATTCCAAGACCTCGGCCGCCGTGGTGGTGGCCGGCACAATCTGCACTTGAAAGCCGTGCTGCCGCAGCCGCCGGGCAATGTTGTATTTCATCCCAAAATCCAGCGCGACAATGGGAATGTCCGCGGGTGGCAGGGGATCGCGCACGTTTCGCGCGTCAGGAGCGGCATTGCCGCGCACCAAGTTGAAACTCGCACTTTGCTGATCGCCCTTGTCCCATGCAAAAGCCTCCTTGTGCGTCACCTCTTTGACGTAATCCACCCCGAGCAAACCTTCCCATGCCTTCGCCCGCGCCACCGCCTCATCGGCCGTCGTGTCTTCGGTGGTGATGAACCCGTTCATTGCGCCTCGCACGCGCAACTTCTTGGTCAGGGCGCGGGTGTCGATTCCTTGAATGCCGGGAATGCCATTTTTGGCCAGATAATCCGGCAACGACGAATCCGCCCGCCAGTTGCTCACCACCGGAGAGAGTTCGCGGACGACAAAGCCCGACACATGCGGCTTCCACGACTCCACATCCTGCTCATTCACGCCATAATTGCCGATGAGCGGATAGGTCATCGTAACAATTTGCGCCTTGTAGGACGGATCGGTCAGGATTTCCTGATACCCCGTCATGGACGTGTTGAAACAAACCTCGCCGCACGCCGACGCACGTGCGCCGAATCCTGTGCCGTGGAAAACCGTGCCGTCCTCGAGGGCTAGAATTGCTTTCATCTCGGTCAAAACTGACTGCGATGCTAGGGCACGTCCCCCCATGGTCAAGAACCAATGGACAAGGGAACCGCTTGTCTCGCCGCGGCGGCGTGCGCCACCGGGCGCATTTTTAAGCCCGAAGTTCGGCGGCGTGTTCTAGGATTTTGACTTGGGCACAACGGGAGCACTCGGCGGCTCATCTTCGGCCAGCGCGTCTTCAACCGAACGGTTTGAAGTCTTGGGCAGACCGCGCGCCACCATCAAGTAGAGCCCCCAGATGCACACGAGCATCACCACGAACAGCGGTATGAACCAGAAGTAATGCATAATGGCTCGCAGGGATTGCGCTTCACCCTCGCGCCGCACGCTGGCGCTGTCAACCGTGCTGCCGGAAAAGAAAAAGCGCGGCGGATTCAATCCCGCCGCGCGTTGTCATTCAACCGGTTGACTATTTCTTCAGCTTGTCGAGCGCCGCAATGAACGGCTTGGGGCCACCCGGCTGATAACCCAGTTCGCCGACTTTTTTGCCATCCGCGTTCAGCACAATGACGGTCGGGTAGCCTTGGATGCCATACTTCCGTTCCAACGCAGCGTTGGCCTTTTTCAATTCCGCGCTCTGGGCCTTCTTGCGGGGGAAATCAACTTCCACCAGCACGAGGTTTTTGTCCGCGTAAGTCTTGAATTCCTGGGTGTCAAAGACTTCATTCCGCAGCTTGATGCACCAAGGACACCAGTCGGACCCGGTAAAGTCCATCAACACCAGTTTGTTGTTCTTTTTGGCCTGCGCCTGCGCTTGGGGCACATCGGTCAGCCATTCGCCCGCCGACGCGCTCAACACAAGCGTCGCGGCCACCATTCCCATCAATAGCTTTTTCATAGTTTTCTTTTAACTTCGGTTAGACTCCGGTCGGTAAACTTTGTTCAACCCAGACCAATTGTCCGCCCACTATAGTCCCAAGCGGCCGCCCCTTCAATGTCCACCCGCCAAATGGCGTATTCTGCGCCTGGCTGGCCGAGTCCTTGACGTCAAACACCCATTCGCGATCCGGGTCAAAAATCGTGACATCGGCATCGGCCCCGACGTTGAGCGTGCCCTTTTCCAGCTTCAACAGCCGCGCGGGATTGACCGTGAACTTGGCAATCACGTCCGCCAGGCTCAAATGCCGCGCGTGATACAGCTGCATCAGCGAGAGCGCGAGTTCGGTTTCCAGTCCGGTGATGCCGAACGGCGCGTAATCGAATTCGACCTCCTTTTCAAAGTTGCAGTGCGGCGCATGATCGCTGGCCAGGATCTCAATGGTGCCATCCGCCAGTCCGGCAATGATGGCCGCCCGGTCCTGGGCCGAACGCAGCGGCGGGTTCATCTTGAAATGCGTGTGATACGCCGGCCACGCGGGCAGGGCCGCGGCCATCCGGTCAAAGCCCGTCACGCCTTTGCCATCGGCGGCCCAGAACTTCTCGCTGCCGGCGATTGCCGCGTCCGTCAACGTGAAGTGATGCGGACAGGCCTCGCCCGAAATCGGCACGCCGCGCTGTTTTGCCTCCCGCAGCAGCCGGACGCTGCCCGCCGAACTCAGATGCTGGCAATGCACGCGGCAGCCCGTTTTTTCGGCGAGCAAAATGTTCCGGGCCACAATCATTTCCTCGCCGGCCGCCGGCCAGCCGCGCAGTCCCAGCACCGTGCTCCAGTAGCCTTCGTGCATGACGCCATCGGTGACCAGCGCGTAGTCCTGACAATGGTCCATCACCGGGAGGTCGAACATCCGGGCGTATTCCAGAGCCCGGCGCATGATTTCGTTGCTCTGCACGCAGTGACCATCGTCGGTGATGGCCACCACGCCGACGTTTTTGAGCGAGCCGATTTGCGCCAGTTCCTCACCCGCAATCCCCTTGGTGATGGCCCCAGCCACATAGACGTTGACCCGGGCGGATTGAGCGGCGCGTTCGTGAACAAGTGCGACCGTGGAGGAACTGTCAATGGCCGGCGCCGTATTCGGCATGCATACCACCGAAGTAAAGCCGCCGCGCGCGGCGGCCAGCGTGCCGGTGGCGATGGTTTCCTTCGCCGTCTGCCCGGGTTCGCGCAAGTGCACGTGCAGATCAATCAAGCCGGGGCAAACCACGAGCCCGCTCACATCCAGCGTTTTGGTATCAGCCGGCGCCTGGGAACGCACCCGGGCTCCCACTGCGGCGATTTTTCCACCTTGAATCAGAACATCAGCAACTTCATCCCGACGATTGGCCGGGTCCACCACGCGCCCGCCAGTGAGCAGCAGCGAATTCATGTGGCCGCGAGGATATACGCGCAGATTGACAAGGCAAGCGCCCCGGCTACGATGCCGGTCGTGGCGGGCGTAGTTCAATGGTAGAACGGCAGCCTTCCAAGCTGCACACGAGGGTTCGATTCCCTTCGCCCGCTCCACTTCCGCCCAGCTTGGCCTTCCTCAGTTCTTTGGCCAGTTCCGTGAGATTTCCACCGTCGCTTGAAAATGAACCCCGGTGCCGTCGAGCCATGCCGTCCTCTCGACTTTCGCAGGCAAGTTGGTGGTCAGTTCGTTTGATCAGGAAATTATCGTCCACGCCCACTTCGGCCAACGATGCGGGCGATGAAAACGAAGAACCTAGCGGTCGAAGAACCGCGGCCGTAAGACGCAGCATTCAATAAACGACGACGTAGAACTGCCGGCCGTAGTCGGTCACGCCCCACAGATTCAGCGGCGCGCACGCGGTGCCATAACGGAAGTAACGCGCGCTGCCATCCGTCATGGTGAAATTGGAGCCGCCGGTCTTGCTCCCGCCACCCCGCCCCTGATGGCGGCTCTCCTCCACCTCGCCCTGGTCGTTGCCGATACCCTCATCGAAGTCCATGTAGAAGTGCCCGGAGCTCGTGTCCTTTTCGCCGAACAGGAAGGTGTCGCTGGAGTGCAGCACCGCTGTCGTCTTCATGCCGCGCGGATAGGTGCCGCTCATGTAGGCCGTCCAGTTTGTGGAGTCGAGCGACTGTTGAAAATAGTCATTGAAGGCATTGATGATGTAGCTGCGCGGGGAGGCGTCTGCGATGTAGTTGCTGTCCGCGCCGAAGGTTTTCGGATCGAGTCCATCCGACGGGCACCGGAGAATGGTCGGAGTTTTGAAGTAATCTTGCAGCCGGGAGGGCCACCGCTGCGCACCGCTACGGGGTGGAAAGTAATCGTCATTGTCCGAGGCATACATCATGACCGACAGGCCCATCTGGCGCATGTTGTTAAGGCAGGCAATACGCTTGCCCGCCTCCTTGGCGCGTGCCAGGGCCGGCAGCAGCATGCCGGCGAGAATGGCAATGATGGCGATGACCACCAGCAGTTCAATGAGCGTAAACGCGCACCGCGCGCGACACCGGGCTGGGATGAATGGAGACCGTGACATGATTCTTCTTCTGTTGGGGCCACCCCAATTGATTTAATGACGTCGGGCGCGGGCAAAAGGTTTCAGTTTGAATAACCTCGCCCCACCCGCGTCCACCAGAGAACCAGGTTATGAACAAACGACAAATCGGACTGCTGATCCTCCTCCTAGCCCTGGCCGGGGCGGCGTTTTACATGTTGAAGGACTCGTTTGCGTCGCCGGATATTCAAATCACCTACTCCATCCGGCCGCTGCCCCCAGACCGCCAGGCCCAAGCCCGCCGCCGCGCCAACCCGTCCGGCCTGCCCGGCTACCTCGTGGCGTTTGGCTTTGACCAGAAGATCTCGCTGACCGGTGTGAAGGTGTTCCCTCTGCAGGATGTGCTCACCAACAAGTATCCACATCCCATCTGGAATCTGACGGCCGTATCCAACTCCCCGCCCCTCAAATCCATCGTTTACGGCGGCTACATCCGCGGCCTGCATCCGGCGGTCAAAGGCGCCACGCCCGACCCGTTGGAGCCCGGAACCAAGTATCGCCTGATTGTCGAAACCAAGGATCGCCAGGCCGAGAAGGATTTCGAGATGCCGAAGTAACAATCTCTCGCGCGGGGCCGTGCTTTCGCCCACGGCAATTCCCTTGCCTTGACGGGCGGGGTGGCTACGTTGCGCGCACATGAAACTGAAGTCGTTTGCCTGCCTTGGGGCCGCCGGTTTGCTGGCGGCCTGCGCCAGCCAGAATGCAAAATCCCCCACCCCTTCGGCTCCAACCATGACCCTCGCACAGTTC
Source organism: Verrucomicrobiia bacterium (assembly GCA_035765895.1). NCBI lineage: Bacteria > Pseudomonadati > Verrucomicrobiota > Verrucomicrobiia > Verrucomicrobiia bacterium. Next base: position 15,253 of record DASTWL010000033.1, read on the forward strand.
CAGGCCAAAGCCGCCACGTTCGGCAACCTTATCAGCGTCCCGCCCTACGAAACCTCGGCGGCGGAAGTCAATCAATCGCTCGACGCCACCATCGCCAACGCCAACACGGCGCTCGACCGCCTGGGCCGTTTGCGCCCCGACGAAGTGACCTTCGCCAACACTGTCGGTGCGCTGGACGCCATCATGTGCGAACCCACGGACACCTCGGACCGTCTCAACCTGGTGAAGGAAACCAGCCGTGACACCGCGGTGCGCGAGGCGGCCACGGAAGCTCTCAAGAAGTTCGAGGCCTGGTCCGTCGGGCTCGAATACCGCACGGATGTTTACGCCGCCATCAAGGCGCTGGACGACAAACATCCGTCGCTTGATCCCGTCGAAACAAAACTGCTGGAAGAAACGCTGCGTGATTACCGTCGCGCCGGGCTCGGCCTGCCAAAGGCGGAACGCGACGAAGTGGAACGGCTCCGCAAAGAACTGGCCGGATTGACCACCGACTTTGAATCCAACATCAACAAGGCGCGCGGGCCGGTGAAATTCACCCGGACCGAACTCGCCGGGGTTCCGGACAGTTTCCTCGGCCAGGAAGGCCTCAAAACCGGCCCCGATGAATACACGCTGATGGCGAACATCACCTTCCACTACCTGATGGTGCTGGAAAATGCGAAGAGCGAGGAAACCCGCAAACGCTTTGAAATCGTGCACGACAGCCTCGCCAAGGACGAAAACGTGCCGCTGCTGAAAAAAATCCTCGTCCTCCGCGACACCATCGCCCAAAAGCTGGGTTACGCCTCCTGGGCCGACTACGAAATCGAACCCAAAATGGCCAAGACCGCCGCGCGGGCCACGACCTTCCTGGAAAAGCTCAAGACCGGACTGCAACCCAAGCTGGATACCGAGATGGCGGAGTTTCGCGCCTTGAAAGTCAAGGAGACCGGCGACCCCAACGCGCAGATCAACCTGTGGGACTGGCGTTACTACGCCAATCAACTGCAAAAGACGCGTTACAACGTCGATGCCGAGCAGTTGCGGAACTATTTCCCCATGGACCGCACGCTGAATGGCATGTTCACGATTTACCAGAAAATCTTCGGCGTGAAATTCCAGCAGCTTCAGGCGCCGGCCAAGTGGGTTGACGACCTGCAGCTTTGGGCCGTCAGCGACAGCAAGACCGGCGAGCCGCTCGGGCTGTTTTACCTCGACCTTTTTCCGCGTGACGGAAAATACAACCACTTCGCGTGCTTCGGCATCATCGAAGGCCGGCGCCTGAAAGACGGCCGCTATCAGCGGCCCACCGTGGCCATGGTGTGCAACTTTCCGCCGCCACAGCCGGGCAAACCCTCCCTCATGGCGCACGACGAGGTGGTGACGCTGTTCCATGAGTTCGGCCACGTGATGCATTCCATGCTGACCCGTGCGCGTTTCATGCGCTTCTCGGGCAGCAACGTGGAACGGGACTTTGTGGAAGCGCCGTCGCAGATGCTGGAGAACTGGGCGTGGGACAAGAACGTGCTCGACACCTTTGCCGCCGACTACCGCAATCCGCGAAAGAAAATTCCCGAGGCCATTCTGGCCGGTTTGAAGCAGGCGGACCTGGCAACCAAGGGCACTTGGTATCGCCGCCAGCTTAGCTTTGGTCTGCTGGACCTCGCGCTGCACACCCGGATTCACGCGGACGGCAATGTTGATCCCGTCGAACTCTCCAACCAGATTCTCAGCGACACCCTGCTTCCAGTTCCGAAGGACTCGGCATTCGTAGCCTACTTCGGCCACCTGATGCATTACGATGCAGGCTACTACGGTTATGCGTGGGCAGACGCCATCGCGGCCGACATGGCGAGCGTATTCGAGCATTCGCCGGGCGGTTACTTCGATGTGCCGACCGGCATGCGGTTGCGCAACGAAATCTACGCCGTGGGCGACTCGCGCGATCCCAATGTGTCGATTGAAAAATTCCTTGGCCGGCCGCAGTCGATTCAGCCGTTCCTGGAGAAAATTGGCATTGCCAAACCGTGAGTCTGGCGGGCTTGGGCAGCAGGGATGAGGATGGTGCGCGATGCAGGGTTCGAACCTGCGACCCCCACCGTGTCAAGGTGATGCTCTACCACTGAGCTAACCGCGCAACCAGCGGGCTGGTAAAATGGCAAACAAGCGCCCATTGGCAAGCGCGGATTTCCCCGCATTTGCCGATTGACTCATCCCGTCCGGCAGGACAAACGTGTCCGCCCTATGGGGAAAATTCGTCGCGCCCTTCTTTCCGTCTCGGACAAACATGGCCTGGTGCCGTTCGCGCAAACACTCGCGGCTGCCGGCGTTGAACTGATTTCCACCGGTGGCACGGCCAAGGCCCTGCGGGAGGCAGGCCTGACCGTCAAGGACATCAGCGAACACACCGGCTTTCCCGAAATGCTCGACGGCCGCGTCAAAACGCTTCATCCGAAGGTCCACGGCGGGCTGCTCTACATTCGCGGGAATGCCGATCACGAAGCCGCCGTCGCCCAGCACGGCATCGCCCCCATCAATCTCGTGGTCGTCAACCTTTACCCGTTCGAGGCCACCGTGGCCAAACCGGGAGTCGCCTTGCACGAGGCGATCGAAAACATCGACATCGGCGGACCATCCATGCTGCGGAGCGCCGCGAAGAACCACGACAGCGTGACGGTGATTGTGGATCCGGCCGATTACGACGCGGTCGCGACGCAAATCAAGGAAACCGGTGACACCACGCTGGCATTGCGGCGTTCGCTCGCGGCCAAGGTGTATGCCCGCACGGCAGCCTACGACGCCGCGATTGCGGCGCATTTGAGCAAGGAATTTGGCGGCGCCGCCCTGCCCGCCACCCTGACCTTGAGCGCAAAACAGGCACAACCCTTGCGATACGGCGAAAACCCCCACCAGCAGGCCAGCCTTTACGGAAAGTTTCACGACTACTTCCAACAGCTCCATGGCAAGGAACTTTCCTACAACAACATTCTCGATCTGACGGCGGCCGCGGCCCTCATCACGGAATTCCGCGCAGAACCGCCAACCCTCGCCATCTTGAAGCACACCAACCCGTGCGGCGTCGGCCAGGGCGGCACCTTGCGCGAAGCGTGGGACAATGCCTATGCCACCGACCGGCAGGCCCCCTTTGGCGGCATCATCGCCGTGAATCAGCCGTTGGACGGGCCCTGCGCCGAAGCCATTGCGGAGATTTTCAGCGAAGTGATTGTGGCGCCGGGCTTCACCCCGGAAGCACTGGCCATTCTCCAGAAGAAAAAGAACCTGCGGCTGCTGCAATTGATGAAGAGCCCGCTCGACGCGACCCCGTGGGACGTGCGCAGCGTCGGCGCCGATTCATTCCTGCTCCAACAGCGCGATCTCAAGGAAATCCAGGCGGCCGATTTGAAAATCGTCACGCAGCGGGCGCCCAGCGACGCGGAACTGCGGGCCATGCTCTTTGGCTGGCGGGTGGTAAAGCACGTCAAATCCAACGCGATTATTTACTGTTCGGCAGACCGCACGTTGGGGATTGGCGCCGGACAAATGAGCCGGGTGGATGCCAGCCGCATCGCGGTGTGGAAAGCCGGGGAAGCAGGACTGTCACTCAAGGGAAGCGTGGTGTGCAGCGACGCCTTCTTCCCCTTTCCGGACGGGCTGATCGCCGCCGCCGACGCCGGAGCCATGGCTGCCATCCAGCCCGGGGGCTCGGTGCGCGACCCGGAGGTCATTGCCGCTGCAGATCAACGCCACCTCGCCATGGCATTCACGGGCGCACGGCATTTCCGGCATTGACCCCGAGCCGGCGGCGAACGTCTCAGCGTGAGAACTGGTAGATCAAGGCCACCTGCGCCAAGGTCACCGCAGCGATGCCGGCCCACACCAGAAACTCGCGCAGCCGGAAACCCGCCTGACGAGTTTCTGCGAGCCAGAATTGCAGCCGGGCGCCACCCATGGCGATAACATCGCCATTGTGCAACCGCTGCTCCCGCACGGATTCGCCGTTGATGGTCAGCAGGGCTTCGCCTTGGGCCTGCGCCCAATAGCCTTCGCCTCGCTCGAATTGAACCGCAACATGCTCGTCCCAAACGCCCGGATCATCCACCACCATGTCCGCGTCCGGCGCACGCCCCACCCGGAAAGGAAAACGGCGGGCCACCGAAGTGCTGCCCGCCTGTTTGCCAGTTATGACTCGCAGTTGAATCATCACCACCACTTTTTGGCGACATTGATCAGGTCCCCCGGATAAACGGGCAAGTCGAGTTCAGGCCGGTCCTGGGCCTTGTCGGCATTAATGGTGATCTTCTTGCCGTTGACGCGGGTCAGATAGACTTTTTTGTGATTCGCATAATCGGTGAAACCACCCGCAGTCTGGATGGCCTTCAGCACGGTCATGCCCTCGGTGTAAGGATAACGATTTGGCAGCCGGACTTCCCCACCGACAAAGACGAAACGCTCCTGGCCCGAAACCGTGATGTTCAAACTGGCCGTGTAGTAACCGCCTTGAATGTATTTGTCCCGAATCTCCCGTTGCAACTGGCCGGGGCTTTGGCCCGCCGCCTTGATGGAGCCGATGAACGTGAGCGTAATCGTGCCATCGTCCTTGATGCGCTCCTCGTGGGGCAGCGGTGGCACGTCGATGCCCGAGTAGGTGACCTTGACGAGGTCACCGATGTTGAAGATGTCGTTTGTAACCGCGGCCCCGGCGGCGGCGCCGTCAAAATGCGGTTGCGGCGTGGTTCCACAGCCGGCGAACAGAAATGCCGCCAACGCCAACAACAGCAAGCCGGCCGTGTTCTTGATGATCTTCAATCTCGCCATGTTTCAAATCCCTCGCTTCTTCCGACAGCAACTCAGTATTTTTGTTTGATCTCCACGCCACCCTTCTCGCCGGCCGGCTTTTTGGCAGCACCCTTTTCGTCCTCGTCCTCGTTCTTGGAGTAATAGTAGTCGTGGTAGTAGCCGCTGTAGTAGTAGTAGCTCTCGTCCTGCGACATGTTGATGTTGTTCAGCACGATGCCCACGAGATTACCGCCCACCTTTTCGATCATCTGCTTGGCGCGGATATTCATCGGCTGTGGATACCGGCGGTATTGAATGACCTGCATGGTCATGTCCACTTCACTGGCCAGAATGGACGCGTCGCTCACCCCCATGATCGGCGGCGAATCGAAAAAGACAAAGTCGTAGCGCTGCTTGAGCTCGTGGATCAGCTCCTTCATCTGCGATGAGCTCAAAATGCCCAGCGAACTGCTCGGCAGTTTGCCGCTGGCCATGAAGTCGAACGACGGAATGCTGGTCGTTTGAATTACCTGCTCCAGTGTGTTTTGCTTCAGCAGGTAGTTCGTCAATCCGATGGAATTGGAAACCCCGACCATTTTGTGGAGCGTCGGGCGGCGCAAGTCGGAATCGACGATGATCACCCGATGGCCGCTTTGGGCGAAAATCGTCGCCAAGTTGAACACGGTGGTCGATTTGCCTTCGCCTGCGCCGGCGCTGACCACGCACATGCAATTGCGCTTTTCATCCTTGCGGGAGAAAAGAATGTTCGTGCGCAACACCCGATAGGCCTCGGCGTGCGGACTTTCCGCCCCCTCCTTGATCAGCAAGCCGACGTTCTGTGGAATGACCCCAAGCACCGGCGCCTGCAATGCCCGCTCAACGTCGTCAATGGTCTTCACGCTCGTATCGAGGTATTCAATGAAGAACGCCAGGCCGATGCCCACCACCAGCCCGACCACCACGCCGAGCGCGATGTTGAGCGGCTTGTTGGGGCGATCAGGCCGGGCTTGAACGACCGCGCGATTCATGATTTCCACCATGCCGCTGCGGGGAAGTGAAACATCGACTTTTTCCGCGGAGAGCCGGGTTTCCAGAATTTTTTGGAAGTTGAGAAGCACCTCGAGCTCCCGCTTCTTGTCCCAATAGGGACGGGTCTCGGAGGCGCGTTTGATGTCGGCATTCTTGGCGTCGGTGAGCATCTTGCGGAGCGATTCCACCTTGGCCTTCATCGTTTCCACGGTGGCTTCCTGCCCGACCAATATCCCATCAATTCGATCATCCAATTTTTGGGTCAGCTCGCTCACCAGTTTCTCCGCGTTCTGATAGGTGGCGGAATTGGTGCCGTAATCCTTCGAAACCTTGATGAGCGCCTGCTGGGCGAGGTTGAGCTGCGAACTGAGTTCGGTGAACTGGGTGTCGGGCACCACATTGGGAATGGCTTTACGCAGTTCCCCCCGGCTGAAGGACTTGAGGATGCGCAGCTTGGTCTCTTCTCCCTGATATTGAGATTCACCTTCAGTGAGCAGGCCGTTCAAATGTTGCACCGTGGTGAAATCCAATGAGGGCGCCGGGCCGGTGCCTGCTGCGTCCGCATCGCTGATTTCGTATTTTTGGCGCAATTCAGCGAGCTCCTGGCTGGCCTTGGTTATCTTGTCCTGCTGCTCCTGAAAGCGTGCCTCCAAAGCTTTGATACCACCCTCCGACGCGTTGCGAATCTGCAGCAGGCGATAGTCGCGATACGCTTCCGCAATGGCATTGGCCAGGTCAGCCGCCTCTTGCGCGTTGTCACTGTAAACCCCGATGTCAATGAACATCGTGTTGCGCACCGGACTGAGATTCATGTTCTTGCGCAGAATCATCAGTGTGTCGGTCTGCTTCAGCGGCTTGCCATTGTTATACTTGCGGCCCCACTTGTTGTTCAGGTCAAAGCGGGCAATGACATTGGTCAGAATGGCCTCGGACTTGATGGCTTCAAATTCCGTCTGGATGAAGTAAGGGTCATACACTCCCGGATTGCGAGTCCCGGTGAAGGAGGTGATGTCGGTCACATCACGATCGATTTTAATGCTGGCCGTGCTCAGGTAGTATTCGGGCAGCACGAAGGTGACCAGCGTGGCCGTAATGAGAACCAGCAAAAAAACCGCGAGAATAACGGTTTTACGAATGCGAATGATCCGCCAATAGTCGAGAAAGTGAAGCTTGTTCTCTGGCGCAGCCGGGGCGTTCAACGGGTCCATATAAAAAACGAGGGGGCTAGCCTGTCAGTGCTGCCCCCCACGGTAAACATCTTTCTTCGGTTAATAAGTGGCGGTCACGCCCAAATAGACACGGTTGCGGTCGTAGTCGCGGCCCGGAATGTCAGAACTGAGGTTGCTGAAGTTGTAGCCCACTTCGCCCGCGAGATGGCGGTTGAACTGGTAGGTCAGACCCACGCCCGCGTCGAGGAAGTTGTCGGTCTGGCCATCATAAAGGCCGCCGTTGAAATCCGAATTCTGCCATTGAACGGAGGCATTGCCTGAAATTTTCGCATCAAACTTGTGGTGGATGGAACCGTAAACCACGGACGACTGCTGGTCGGCAGTGACTTTGCCCGAAGCATCCGGCGCAAGGATGTCGGTCTGATTGCGTGAATGGGTGAAGCCGATTTCCACGCTGCTGCCCGGCAGATACGCGTAGTTCAGGCTGACACTGCCGTAGGGGCTGGTGGCACTGTTATTCGCCGGATCATTGTAATAGTCGGTCCATTGACCGCCACCACGAACCGAAAGCACCAAGTCCTTCGAAAAGTTTTGGTCGATGCCGCCGTAAACATAATGCGACCGGTTGTTGCGCAGCTTGCTGGTTTGAAACCCTGCGGACGGACCAATCGGAATGAAGGTGATGGTTTCGTCGCTCTGATAATCGACCTGACCGTAGTTGTAGCCCAAAACAAACACCGTTTCGGGCTGCACCTGCCAACGCAGATTCGCGAGCACCAGATGTTCAATACGGTCCAACAAACCAGAGAGGCTGGGCGTTACAAAATTGCCGCCGCTGTTTTCGTAATCGTAGTAATTATTTTGATACCCGACAACAAAGCCCAACTGCCGGGTCAACGCGCCATTGAGCAAGGCCTCACCGTGATTGTGAATGTTGTTGCCCTGAATGCGGTAGGGGAGCGTGATGGGCCCGGAAGTCAGCAGTTCCGGTTCTTGGGCCACCACGAACGAATCGCGCACGCTCACCGAATAACGCTCGTTGAACCGGTGCAGCAACGACGCGTCGATTTGATGGGACTGATCCCAAGCGTTGTTGTCGGAATTGACATCCGAGCGGTCCGCATACCATGTGGCGCCGTAAGTGTATTTCAGATCAATGTCCGTCTGATCGAGTGGCAATTTCAACGCCACCGACGGACTGATGGAAATGCCAAAACTGTCCCGCTCGTAACCCTTCGGCGCGGTGATGTAGTTGTCATCGTAAAACCCGCGCAACGTTGCCGAAACGCTCCAAGGTTTGGACGAATCCGCCGCGTCGCTACCCGCCGCTTGCACATGAGCGGCCGTTGCTCCCACGGCGACAATTCCAACGGACGCAAGGATCTTTTTCATAAGCTTCTAACGGTTTGCTGTTCCGGCAACTAGGTGACAAAAACTCCCCATCGTTGTATCTGCTCTTCCAGGATTTTGTCAAACTAAACTTCGAGCGAATCAAGCATTTAGGTTTAACCCGCCTCGGGCACTGAGAGTTGCTGTTTATTGCTCCTCCAGCGCCAATAAAAACCCATCGAAAGGGCCTCACCCAACTTCGAGCCGCATGATTTTTCCTCATCGCACCTCACAACCGCCCAACGAACTTCCCAAGGAAGCCTTTGGACTCAACCGATGCGTGAAGGATGGCGTCACTGTGCCGGAATGTTGATCGTTTGTCCAACCTTCATTCGCCGGGGGTCAAGCCCGGGGTTGGCGGCAACCAGCGATTCAAGCCTGACTCCGTATTTTTTCGCAATCGCCGTTAGTGTTTCTCCGGATTTGACGGCGTAGGTGCGTGCTGCTGTGGCACCGACAGACCGGCTGGGCGGATCACTGGCGGCACTTGAGGAATTTGCCGTAGCCCCAGCAGCCCCCGAAACCGCCGGCGTGCGCGGGCCGACCGAATGCTCCGGCGGGCGGGTTTCCACCGAGCCGCTGGCTACCCGCGCCCGGGTCTGCCGGGCATAATAGGCGCGCCATTGATCGAGTTCTGCGCGCAACTGCTTGTTTTCCTCGGCCAGCTTGTCGAACTCTTTTTGCAGGTTCTGGGTCACGGGAGCGAAGGCGGCCGTTTTGGACAGCTCCATTTTATCGGCGGTCACACGCTCCTTGACGATTTGTGAATATTCGGAAGCGGGCCGCAGCTTCAAGAAGCGTTCAAAGTGGTAGATCGCCGCAGCGTAGTCGGTTTCCTTTTCGTAAAGCAGCCCGAGTTCAAAATGAGCAGAGCCATTCTGTGGATTGACTTCCAGCGCCTTCTCAAAGGCTTCGATCGCACCCTTGTAGTCGAGCGCGTTCTCGCGTGCCTTGCCCGTCAGGAAGTGCGGCTCTTTTTGTTCATCCAAAGGCCCCTGACTGGAAGGCAGGCACCCGCACAGCGAAGCGCACAACGCGAGGCCCACGAACCAGTGGCGGAAACCCGTCTTCAAAAACATGCCGCGAACGTAAACAATGGCCAGAGGGCGTGCAATCGCAGGTTGTTCGCAGCCGTCAGTTCCGTCACGGAGGGCCGGCAAAGGGATTCTTGGCCGGACCCGGCACCTCGGCGACTCGCGGCAGGAAGAGCGGGCCGACGAACAGATAAACCCACGCGATCACAAGGTGCAGGCAGAATGCCAGCCCCAGACGGATGAAATCCAGCCACTGCAATCCGTAAAGCAGGATGGCCGCCGCCATCAGCAGGGCGCCGGGCATCAACGCCGCACCAGCCAGGCGCCAGCTTCCGCCCCACGACAGTTCGCGATTCAAGAAAAACGCCACCAGCCAGGCCGGCACGAAATACACCGTGGCCAGCACCGCCCAACTGCAAAACAAATACAACCCCGCGCCCAACACCGCCAAGGCGATCAGGAACGGCTCCCGCGCCTCCCACCATGGCCCCAAATTGGAACGGCTGAACGCAATCACATATCCGCGTGGATAGCCGGTGTTCAGCAACCGCGGCAGGTGGAGCGTTCCAAGCAAGGAAGACACCTGCCAGTCATGCCGGCCAAATTCAATCCGGACGGGCGAGGTTGTTGTCGCCTGGCCGGTGTGGTCCAGATCGACGGCAATGGACAAAAAGTGATTTTCCGCCAGAACGCACGGTGACTCGCGCGGCCACAACAGGGTTCCATCCTTGATCTGCGATTGCTCCGGCAGATTGGCAATGGCCGCGCCGATCGTGGGGAACCATACGACCCAGAGGAACCAGCCCACCGCTCCGGCCGCCCCCAGCGCCACGATGAACTGCACCAGGAACAGACGGCTCCACCGCGCCCGGGCAAATGCGGCGACCCCCCGGGGCGTCAGCGGAAGCCAAGCGGTCTTGGGAACCAAGGCTGGCAAGTTCATGGCAATGGCGGAGCAGCCCACCCCGCTGGCGATGGCGGCCGGCCGCGCCTCAACCGGCGGCCGGCCCGCTGGCGGGCGCCGGCGATGGCGTGTTGGGCGGCGGAGCCAGAATCACCGGCACCGGATAGCGGAGCTTCATGACATCATCGACCAGCACTTCGACGTAGTAGGTGCCCGCGGTCTTGAACTCGACTTGCGTCAACACCGTGACATTCGTCGCGTGCATGCTGGGCTCCGGCAGTGCGAACCGCACCTCGCCCTTGCGCAAAACCGTCGTCTGATCCGGCCCGATCAGCCGCACACTTTCCACAAACTGCCCCACCCCGGCGGTCCACCGGTTGAAGATGCTCAGTTTAAACGCCATCACCGGCACCTGTGGCACGCGGATGTAGTTGATGACACCGAGCAGAATGAAATTACCGGTGACTTCCTGACGCACGTCTTCGCACAGCAGCGAGCATTGCAGGTCGGGCAGAATTCGGGAGGCTTGCATGAATGGATGAATCGTTGTGGGGTATGAACTGCGATAAAAAAGCGGCCTAGCGCATGGCCATTTCAGCGGCGCGCACTGTGTTTTGCATGAGCATGGCGATGGTCATGGGACCAACCCCACCCGGGTTCGGCGTAATTAGACCAGCAATGGGCTGCACTTCGGCAAACGCCACGTCGCCCACGAGTCTGGTGCCCGTCTTGGATGCAGGATCGGGAATGCGATTCACCCCCACGTCCATTACGACCGCGCCGGGCTTGACCATGTCCGCCTTCACAAACTCGGCCACGCCCATCGCCGCCACGATGATGTCCGCCCGGCGGCAGTGCACCTTGATGTCGCGGGTGGCCGAATGACATAGCGTTACCGTGGCGTTGGCGTGCCGGCCCTTCTGGCAAAGCATGGCTGCCATCGGTTTGCCCACAATGTTGCCACGCCCCAGAATCACCACCTCGGCGCCCTCGATTTTCACACCGGCCCGCACGAGCAGTTCCCGCACACCCGCCGGCGTGCAGGGCTGAAACCCATCAGGGTCGCCCAGCATCAACCTGCCCACGTTCATCGGATGAAAGCCATCCACATCCTTCGTCGGCAGCACGGTGGCATAAACCACTTCCTGACGGATGTGCCTGGGCAGGGGCGCCTGCACCAGAATGCCGTGCACGCGCGGGTCCGCATTCAAGCGATGCAACAACGCCAGCAATTCGCCTTCGCTGGTCTGTTCCGGCAGGACGTGCGTCTCGGAATGAATGCCCAGCTCGGTGGACGTCTTTTCCTTGCGCCCAACGTAAACCTTCGACGCCGGATCCTCGCCCACCCGGACGAACGCCAAGCCCGGCTGCACGCCACGCGCCGTGAGCGCGTTCACCCGTGCCGTCAATTCATGGAGGATTTGGGCCGAGATGGCGCGACCATCGATCAGGTTCGCGGCCATTGCTATTCGTCAATGACCTGGATGCGCTGAAGCGTCAGCACCGGCGTGTTGGGCCACCGCTCATCGATGGATTCCTCGCCGGTTACGATCACATGCAGGCCGTTGTAGAGGTTGAGGTTCAAATTGGTCGAAGTCGTGTAAAGGTAATCAATCGTGCGGCCGGTATCCATGCCAGCCAGACTGTAATAGCTCGGAGCCTGGATGCTGGTGGCATTGCGCACGATGCCTTCGCGCATGACGATGCGCGGGGGCAGCGGCTCGTCCGGCGCCTCAGCCATCTCGGTGTCATTGGTGCCGGCTTCGTTGGTTACAGCCGCATTGCTGGCCAGAAATGCGGCCAGTTCGTTGGTGTCACCACCCGTTGCAGCGGAAGCGACGTCCGTGGTGTTGGTCGCAATCGGCTCAACGTCCACGACGGGATTGGTCGAAACCGGTTCGACCGGCGGCTTGACCGCCGTTGGCTGGGCTGCGGCCAGCAGGGTTGCATCCTGCTTGAGGTAGATCGCCGAAATGTAGGCCGTGGCGGTGTCCGGCGGCACAATCTTCAGCCATTCGCCTTTGGTGTCGGTGACGGTGACGGTCGTTCCCTTGGTGATGCGGCCGACGATGCTGTAATTCTCACCAGGCCCGCCGCGCAAATTCAGCTTGGGCGCCGTGACCGCCTTGTTGGCGTCAATGAACGAGCCGAAGATCCAGCAGCCCGCGTTGGTGGGATAAGCGATGCGCGCCCACTGCCGCATGTCGCCATCCTTGGCCCACTTGTTCTCCACCTGTTCGATCACGGTGACCGTGTCGCCCTTGTTCATCTGGGTGAGCACCTCGCTCAGGATGGTGCTGCGCCCGCGCACGTTGACGTGGGTGGCATCCACCACGGCCGGGCCGGGCTGGAGGGAAACGGTTTTTTCGACGATGACGGGCCGCTTGGCGGCGGGTTTTTTCGCCACGGCCTTGGTTTTCTTCACCGGCTTGGCGGTGGCCACCGGCGCGGGCGTGGCCGGCGCAGCGGTCGGAGCGGTCGCGGGCGTTGCCGGAGCCACGGCCGGTGCCGCGTCAGGCACGACGGGAACTGTGCTGTTCGTTTGAGCCATCAAACCGGTGCTCAGGAACACCCCCAACACCAGCGCGTAATTCTTCTTCATGTCAACGAGAGTAGAGTTTTTATCTCGGCGCCTGTCAATGTCCGCCACCGGCCCGGACGCAGTTCGCCGAGTTTGATTTTTCCGACCTGCGTGCGGACCAAACGTTCAACCGTCAAGCTGACCGCGGCACACATCCGCCGCACCTCGCGATTCTTGCCTTCTGTCAGTTCCAATTCAATCACAGAACGGCTTTTTGTGGCGGTGACAATCCGGGCCGACAACGCCCGCAGCAGCTCCCCTTCATCCCGGATGCCCTGCACAAAGGCTGCCACCTGCTCCGGCTCGGCGCGGCCTTCAACCGTCACCTGATAGATTTTGCGCACGCCATACCGAGGATGAGTCAGCCGCAGATTTAGTTCTCCGTCATTGGTCAGCAGCAGCAGCCCCTCGGAATCATAGTCCAAGCGGCCCACCGACTGGACATTGGCCCAATCCGGCGGCAGCAATTGATAAATCGTGGGCCGGCCGCGCTCATCGCGACGCGAGCAGACACATCCCGGTGGCTTGTGCAAGGCGATGTAATGCTTGCGCACCGACCGAACCAGCTTCCCGTCCACCATCACTTGGTCCCGCGCGGGATCCACCTTGGTGCCAAGTTCCTGCACCTGCCGGCCGTTCACCGTTACCCGCCCGCTTAGAATGATTTGCTCCCCGGCGCGCCGCGAGGCCACACCGGCTTCGGCCAGATATTTTTGGAGGCGAACCATGGGAAAAAGCGCCGCGCAGCATCAAAAGCGGCAATAAAAAGAGCGGAGCGGCGGACAAACTCCGCGCTCCGCGCTCAACAAATGCGAATTGGACTATACTGGCGGCTTGGTCTTGCGCAGACCGGTGATGCGATTGCCGTCCTTCCACTCGCCCGCCTTGCGGAGGAGTTCGACACGCTCGTAGCGCTTCAGGACATTGCGCTTGCCACCCAGCGTGGAGGCGGCGCGGAGACTGCGATGTTGTGACATAAGCCGGATTATCTGGTTAAAAACAACCGCCCCATGCCGGGGCGGACGGGCGGTATAACAGATCCCTCCGCGCCTGCCAATGGGGAATTTAGCCCCGCCGGGGCGCGGAGCGGCTGGCAGCGAATCCCGGCCGGCCGGCAAGCCGACTGCCCATACCCAAGCACTTCGCCGGCAAGCTTATCAGCAGGACGACCGCACTGACCACTCCGACCCGGCTCCAAAGCCGTGCGCGAAAAATAATTTCCTGCGCCAGCCGGCAATTTTACCCTGCGCTCACCATGAAAAAGCGCAGCCAAGGGAGTGGTCTGACCATCTTGCTGATCTTCGGACTGTTCTGGACGGCGCTGGTGGGCACTTTCGATGGTTTGCTGGGCTGCAATTTCTACCGGCAGGTGCGCGCCTCCCATTTTGCCCAAACCACCGGCCAGGTCACCGCCAGCGAGGTCACTCACCATCGCGGGTCCAAGGGTGGCACCACCTACGGCGTCAGCATTCATTACAACTACACGGTGGACGGTCAGAAATTCTCCGGCGACCGTTACCGCTACGCCAACTGGTCGTCCTCCGATTCCCAGTGGGCTCACGACGCAGTTGCGCAAAACCCCGTTGGCGCCGCGGTGCCGGTCTTCTACAACCCCAAGAATCCCCAGGACTCGCTGTTGAGTCCGGGCGTGACCGGCGGCGATTGCTTTATGCTCCTGTTTCTGACGCCGTTCAATGTGGTCATGCTGGGGATTTGGTCGCTCCCGTGCGCTGCGTTGCGGCGCAAATGGCGGCCATCCGATTGTGGCGGCGTAAAGTGGACCACCGACGGTCGCCGGTTGCGGGTTCGTTTGCCGCGGTATTCACCCTGGGTCATCGGCCTGGCCACCATCGGGTTGACCTCGTTTTTGGCCACGTTTGTGGTCGCATTGAGCGGCGGTTTTCACCCCCGGTTTGCCGTGGTCATGGGCACCTGGGGCTTGATCCTGGTGCTGGGCGCCGGCGTGGCGCTGTGGACTTGGCGCCGGCAACGGAGCGGACAGTCGGATCTGGTCATTGACGAAATCGAAGGCACGGTGCAACTGCCCGCCACTTTCAGCCGCAAGTTCCCGCAGACCGTGCCCCTCGCCGCCTTGGGCGAGGTCGAGGTGGAAACCATCGCGAATCGCGGCAGCCGCGGCGGCACGACCTACTCCTACGCCGTCACACTCCCCTGCGACGGCGGCTCACAAAAGCTCACGGAATGGTATGACGAACAGCGGGCCCGCGATTTTGCCGGCTGGTTGCGCCAGCGTCTCAAACCGGCCGAGCCGGCTGCGCCACCGCGCAAAACGAAATGGCCCGACACCCTGCCCGTCACCTAGACTCATCGCGTGCATTCACCGGCAGCCAGCAAGCAAACCGTCATCCGCTACGTGGAAGCCTTCAACCGCCGGGATTATCCGGCACTGACCGCCGTGTTGGCGCCCGACGCCACGGTGCAGGGCGTGCTGGGCTGGGGCAACCCCGACCAGGCGTTGCCAATCTGGCGCGAACTGCACGCAGCGTTCGACCTCCAGCTCGCGATTGAAAGCCTGGTCGCCGAGGGGAACTTTGTGGCCGTGCGCTACACCGAACGCGGCAAGTTCATCGGACCGTTTCGCGGGCAGGCGCCAACCGGAAACACGTTCGAGCTGGTCGCAATGGAATGGCTTGAACTGCGCGACGGCCGGATCTGCCGCCGTTGGGGCGCCCGCGATCACGCTGCCCAAGCCCGCCAGCTGGGGTTGAAATTGAATTAACCGCGGCGCTCAAAACGGCCAGAACCGCGGGATGAACCACACGGCCAGCGCCCAGAAAATCAGGTTCAACGGCAGGCCGACCTTGAGGAAGTCCGTGAAGCGATATCCGCCCGCGCCATAGACCATCGTGTTGGTCTGGTAACCCACCGGCGTCGCAAAACTCGTCGAGGCCGCGAACGTCACGGCCATCAACAACGGTTTCGGATCCACGCCCAGATGGGTCGCCGTGGAAATGGCAATCGGCGCCAGCAGCACGGCCGCCGCGTTGTTGCTCATCACTTCGGTCAGCAATGCCGTGATGAAATACAGCGCGGCGAGCACCACCAGCGGACCGAACTGGCCGATCCAGCCGAGCAGATGGTCGGCAAAAAAACGCGCCGCCCCGGACTTTTCCAGCGCCAGCCCGAGCGGCAGCACGCCCGCGAGCAGGAAAACCACCTTCCAATCAATCGCCCGATAGGCTTGCGCCAGTGTCAGGCAGCGCGTGAGCACCATGCCCAGCGCACCGAGAATGGCCGAGACAAGAATCGGCATGACATTCAACGCCGCCAACGCCACCGCGCCGCCGATGATGAGCAGGGCCGTCAAGGCGCGCCCTGTCCGCAGCGCCGGTGTGTCCACCTCCGAGAGCACCACGATGTCGTCGTTGGCGCGTAGCCGGTGCAAATCCGCGCGGCGCAGGAGCAGCAGCAGCGCATCGCCAAATTCGAGCCGCACCCCCGCCAGCTTTTCGCGCAACACCTGGCCGTGCCGTTGCAGCGCGAGGACGATGGCATCGTAGCGCCACCGAAAATCCGCCTCGGCCAGCGTGCGATTGGCAAGCCGGGAACGCGGCGACACGAGCGCCTCAACCAGCACCAGTTCCTGGTTCGCCAGCGTTTCATCCTTCAGCTTGAACTCGGATTCAATCTCAAGCCCGGTCCGCGCGCGCAGCTCCATCAGATTCGCCACCTTGCCGCGGACGAGCAGGATGTCGCCGGCCTGCAGTTGCGCGTCGTCCGGCGTCCAAATGCGCCGGTCGCCCCGCAGAATCTCCAGCACCGTGACGTCATGGCGCTCGCCCAGCTGGCTTTCGGTCACCGTTTTGCCGATCAGCGGCGAATCGCGCAGCACACGCACCTCGGTGAGATACTCGCGCAACTGGTAGGTTTCGGTCAGTTGAACGCCGCGACGGTCGGGCAAGAGCCACCGGCTCGCGAGCAGCAAATAAACGCTGCCCACGCCAAGCAGAATCACGCCGAGCGGGCTCATCTCAAACAGACGAAAGGCGCCCGCGCCCGCCTTCTCCGAAATTGAACTGACCAGCAGATTGGTCGAAGTGCCGATGAGCGTGCAGACGCCGCCGAACTGCGACGCGAACGAGAGGGGAATCAACACCCGCGACGGCGGCAGGTTGTGGCGGGCGCACACCAGCAGCACCAGCGGCAGAAAAACGGCGACCGTGGCGGTGTTGTTGATGAACGCGGACACCACGCCCACCACCAGCATCATCACGGTGAGCAGCACGGTTTGATGCCGGCCCAGCCGGATGAACACCTGGCCAACCGTGGCCAGCGCGCCGGTCTTTTCCAAGCCGGCGCTCAGGACCAGCATGGCCGCCACGGTGACGACGGCCGGATTGCTGAAGCCCGACAACGCCTCCGGCAGCGTGATCCATTTTGCCGCGTCCACCCAGCCCGTCGCGGGCCCGACTGCGGCGACCAGCAGCAACAGACCCAGCACCAGGAGCGACACCAGTTCCACCGGCAAACGCTCGGTGACAAACAGCGCAAGCGCCCCCGCCAGCAGCACCAGCACAAGCAGCATTTCCACGCGCGAAACTATGGCAGGGCCTCGCGGCGCACGCCATCCCGGATCGCGTTGCGCGGGTTGACGACGGAGCCAATCGGTCCGAAGTTTTCCCATGAAAACCTTGTGCTACTTAATCCCGTTGCTGGGGACGGCCCTGCTCGCGACCGCCGCGGAACCCGCCCAGTCCAATTTCAACACGCGACCGCTGACGCTTTCAGCCCCGACAAATTCCACCGTCACCAGCGCCGTTGATGTGGTCAACGCCGCGGACAAAACGTTTGACCGGCAAATCAGCCAGCAGCTCATCCGGTCCGGCGCGCTCACCGTCAAGCCGCCGTCCTCGCCCGGCCGCGCGCTGTTGCAATCACTCAATCCTTTTGCCCCGGTGAAGCGCGCCCTGCAAACGCCGTGGCTGAGCCGGGCGGCCTGGAGCACCGCGGCCACCTCCGCCGGGCACGGCACCACGCCGATTGAAATGTGCCATGAATCGCATTTCGGAGTGGTGGTGGTAAGCCGCTGAGGATCGCCCGGAGCACTCCCACTCCGCCCGCCATTCAAGGTTGCGATGGTTGCAACGCCCGCTCGCGTTCGACCAGGGTTGGGTGCGAGTAGTAGAACCCGCTGTAGAACGGATGCGGCGTGAGGTTGCTCAGGTTCTTCTCGTTGAGCTTGCGCAGGGCACTGACCAGCGGAGCGGCGTCGTGCATGATGTCCCTCGCGAACGCATCGGCTTCGTATTCGTAGCGGCGCGTCAGCCCGTGCGTCAGCGGGGACAACCAGAACAGCACCACGCCCGCCAGCAAGCCAAAGAGCACCAGCACCGGCGCGAGGCCGGCGTCCGGCGGGAAACCGAACGCCCCGGCAAACCACGATTGCCGCGCCAGCCAGGCCAGCGCCGCAAACGCGATCAGCGAACCGGCGGCCGACAGCGCGAGCATTTTGGCGATGTGCCGCCGCCGCCAGTGGCCGATCTCATGCGCCAGCACCGCCTCCAATTCCGGTTCGGCCAGTTGCGCGATGAGCGTGTCAAACAGGACGATTTTTCGCAGCCGGCCAAACCCGGTGAAAAAGGCGTTGGAATGTTTGGACCGCCGGCTTCCGTCCATCACCTGAATGCTCGCGGCGCGGAAGCTTGTTTTCTGGGCCAGCGCGAGCAGCCGTTCGCGCAACGAGCCTTCCGGCAACGGCGTGAGTTTGTTGAAGAGCGGCAGAATCAACACGGGCGCGAGCACGGACATCAGCAGTTGAAAGGCGAGCAGCGCCGCCCAGGCCCACAACCACCACATCGCGCCGGCCCAGGCGAAGCATTGCAGCACGAGCACCAGGAGCGGATAGCCCAGCAGCGCGCCGAGCAGCAGGCCCTTGACCCGGTCCAGCCACCACGTCGCCTGGGTGGTGGTGTTGAAGCCGAAGCGCGCTTCAAGGCGGAATTGATTCCACCATTGCAGCGGCAGGCTGACGAATGAGAGCGCCACAAACACGACGAACAGAAAGGCGGCACCAGCCCAGGCGGATTGCGGGTTGAACTTCGCAAAGCCCCACGGCAGCACGCCGCTGAAGAGCACCGCCAGCAGCACAAGCAAATCGAACGTGGCCTCAAACTGGCTGAAGCGGCTGTTCGCGAGCGTGTATTGGACGGACTTTGCATAGGTTGCATCGTCCATCACGCCGCGGAAAGCTTCGGGCACGGCGGCAGCGTGCGTGCGAACATGGCGTTGGTTGAGGCGGTCGAGCCACAGTTGCGCGAACCAGCGCGCAATGAGCAGTCCCGCAGCGGTGATGGCCATGCCGTTCATTGCCCGTCCCCGGCGGATTTTTCGGCCAGGGAGGCAGCCGTGCTCCATTCGCGCATCATGGCTTCAACTTGTGACAGGGTTCCCACCGGCACAAGCATGCGATAAGAGTAGTCACCAGTGGGCAGGCCCTTCGCGCCATGCACGCGGAAAACGCAGTTCCATTTCACCACGCGGTGATCGGCGAATTTCCACCGGCCATAGCTCGGGCCGGTCGTGTTCGGTTGCGCCTGCGGCGGGGCGAAGATGCCCATCGCATGGCGACCATCGGGCGTGGCGAGCACGACGGGATTCCGAATTTCGCCGGGGCCATCACTGAGCGGCTCCAGCTTTTTTGCCGCCGGGCTGAACTGCCAGAATTCGGAAAACTCCGGCGGCATGTAGCCGGTCAGCGCTTCGAATTGTGCCGCGGTATGCTGTGCGTTCGCTGGCACGGTAAAGGTCACCCGATAATCCAGCGCCTGCGGCCAGCGCTCATAACCAATGCGAACGTCCTTCGTCAGGACATAATCGGAGAGCGTGTTGGTGTTGCGCGCGAGTTGGCCGTCCGAGCGCTCGCCAGGCGCGAGCCAGAAGGCCATTTGCGTCCGCGTGTGCAGGTGGTTGCCGTCCGCGGCAAGTTCCAGCAAACGGCTGGTCGAGTTCGGCCCGACATGGTCGCGGCGCGAGCCGGCCTCGGTGGGATTGAACGTCTCGGCGTTCGCCTGGGGCGCGTTGTCGAAGGAGCAGGCGGATTGCAATTGCCGGCCGTGGTCGGTGCTGTTGATGAATTCGCGTCCGTTCCACGTCAGGGAATGAATCGCCCCCGCCAGCCGTATGGTCGTGGTGATGACGATTTCGGACCTGCCCGCCGGCGCGCGGATCACGGCGTCGCCGGCTGGCCCGGCTTGCAGCGGCATCGCAGCCAGCGTGAGCAGGATTGAAAGGTGAAGCGGCCACATGCCGCCAGCTTGAAACAGGCGCGCTAAAGAAGCAAACCGCGGCTCAGCCTTCTACCACTTCAACTCCGGCAAGCGGCGGGCGACTTCCTCGGCGTTGGCGCGGCTGTTGAAGCTGCTGATGCGGAAGAAGCCTTCGCCCTTTGAACCAAAACCGCTGCCGGGAGTGATGACGACGTTCGCCTCCTTCAGAATCTTGTCGAACGCGTCCCAGCTCGTGACGCCTTTGGGCGTGCGGACCCAGATGTAGGGCGCGTTCTCGCCGCCGAAAACTTTCAGTCCGGCCTTCTTTGCGCCCTTGCGCAGAATCGCCGCGTTGCCCATGTAGTGCTCGATGAGCGCCTTCACCTGCTGCTTGCCTTCGGGTCAGTGCAACCCCTCTTCGGCATCGCAGTGTGGTCCTGCTATTCAAGGGATTCCAACGACCCGGTAGAAACGGAAGTTCAGATTGGATGTGTCGCCGTCAATCACCCCAAAAACACTCGCCACGGGCACGTTGGTGGCGATGGGTAACCAGTTCTGTAAATCCGTGCAGGCCTCAACGAGATAGGTGTGGCCCGGTGTTGCACCGGTCACTGTTAACTGGAGCCCGCCCTTTTTGAGCAGCCTGACATCGGAGATCCGCATGGAGCCGGGTGAAGCCACGCCTGCTGCTGCGCTCGTGGTTTGATAGCCCGCGAACTGGACCCGGTTGCTGTTCCCGTTCCAGAAACGACTCGTGGGGGCCACGGTTGGCACCAACGCGTCGCAGTCCTTTGTGCCGTCACCCAGCATGGTCCAGAATTCCGTGGCCAGCAGGACCGGCGCATTTGTCGCCAGCCCAAACGCACTATAGTTGATGTCGCCAGCGGCGAACTGGACCGCGTCCGCGTCACCATCGCCTTCCAAATCCGATCTGGCAGCAGGAATTTTCAGCGCGAATCGCCACATTTCTTCGCCCCAGCTCATTGCGATGAACTGGCCAGAAGCAGCTTGAGGCTGAACAAAGCCTGTTTTGGTGCTGGCGATGGTTACCGCGAAGTCCGACAGCCCGATCGCATCGGTCCCGTGCATCTCACCCCAGACCTCGACGGCGAAGCCCGCATTTGAGGAAATGGGCCCGCTGGGGATCACGAGCCAAACATCAAATGTGGCGCCAGATAACCAACCTGCCCCAAAAAGCATGATCACTCCGAGAATCGTCGTAATCGATTGTCCACTTCGCCTTACCCTGCATCCAACAAGTTTGAATCCAGTTTTCATGGCGGACGCCTCCCGGTCCGGGTCATGAGGATGACTCTGCTTCAAAAATACCCTCCGACGAGAAACGATCAGGGTCAACTCACCAAGGGCGGAATTGATCCTGAGGAATGCTTCAAACAAGGCAGAATAATCCGCACTGTTGGTGCCACACGCCTTGCATTCCCTGCACCGATAGGTTCGGCTGGCTCAGCCTTCTACCACTTCAACTCCGGCAACCGGCGTGCGACTTCCTCGGCGTTGGCGCGGCTGTTGAAGCTGCTGATGCGGAAGAAGCCCTCCCCTTTCGAACCGAAACCGCTGCCAGGGGTGATGACGACGTTCGCCTCCTTCAGAATCTTGTCGAACGCGTCCCAGCTCGTGACGCCTTTGGGCGTGCGGACCCAGATGTAAGGCGCGTTCTCGCCGCCATAAACTTTCAGCCCGGCCTTCTTTGCGCCCTTGCGCAGAATCGCCGCGTTGCCCATGTAGTGCTCGATGAGCGCCTTCACCTGCTGCTTGCCTTCGGGCGAATAAAGCGCCTCCGCAGCGCGCTGGATGATGTAGCTCACGCCGTTGAACTTCGTCGTCATGCGGCGATTCCAGAGCGGATGCAGCGGCTTTGCCTCGCCGGTCTTGGTGTAGGCGTTGAGCGTCTTCGGCACGACGGTGAACGCGCAGCGCACGCCGGTGAAGCCGCCGTTCTTCGAGAAGCTGCGGAACTCGATGGCGCAGTCGCGCGCGCCGGGAATCTCGTAAATTGAGTGTGGAATCGCCGGGTCGCTGATGTAGGCCTCGTAAGCGGCGTCGAACAGGATGATGGCCTTGTGCTCCAGCGCGTATTTCACCCACGCCTCCAGCTGCGCGCGCGTGGCAACGGCGCCGGTCGGATTGTTCGGCGAGCAGAGGTAGATCACATCCACGTGCTTCTTCGGCGGCTCGGGGATGAAGCCGTTGCTCGGGCGGCACGGGAGGTAAACGATCTTGCCGTAGGCGCCGGCTTCGTTGGCTTCGCCGGTGTGGCCGGCCATCACGTTCGTGTCCACATAGACGGGATACACAGGATCGCTGATGGCGATTTTGTTTTTGCCGCCGAGGATGTCGAGGATGTTGCCGCAATCGCACTTCGAGCCGTCACTGACGAAGATTTCATCGTCGGCCACGTCAAGATTGCGTTCGCGGAAATCGTTCTGCGCAATGGCGTGGCGCAGCCATTCGTAGCCCTGCTCAGGACCGTAGCCTTTGAAAGTCTCCCGCACAGCCATCTCGTCCACGGCCTTGTGCATCGCGGCGACGACGGCGGCCGGCAGCGGCTCGGTCACATCGCCGATGCCGCAGCGGATGAGGCGGCTGGCGGCTTCGGGATTGGCGTCGCAGAAGGCTTTCACGCGGCGGCCAATTTCGGGGAAGAGGTAGCCGGCTTTGAGTTTCAGGTAATTGTCGTTGAGTTGGGCCATAACAAAGTTCAGGTGCGACGGGTCGGGTTTTCAGTTCAGTGCGCGGCCGCGGCCGCAAAATCAAGGCGCGGAAAGTAGCGGAAAGCGGCCCGGCAGGCAATCCTTGTGGCGGAGGCGGTTCGCCCGCACCACTACGGCTCGTTCATCCGCGCCAGCCGCCGTTCGGCTGTCCCGGCGACGGTCGTGCGCGGGAATGCTTCCACAACCCGGCGCAGCAGCGCCGCGGATTCATCCGGGCGCCGCAGCAACAGGTAACACGCCGCCAGCCGCACCATCAGTTCCGCCTGCACCGGCCGCGGCAGGCGTTGTTGCAGCGCGGCTTCGTATTCCAGCGCCGCCGCCAGCGGGTTGCCGAGGTCCTGCTGATAAATCTCCGCGATGCGAACCGCCAGGCGCCACTGACGCGGGTGGGCGATGAGCTGTTCGCGCAGCACGCGCACGGCATCCAAGGGTCCGGCCTGCCGCCGCAACCGTTCGGCGCGCCAGAACACGGGGGTGAAGCGTCCCAGCCGGCCGCCGCCCAGGAACAGGCGCGCAACCAGCCCGCCGCTGAAGACGGCGACTTCGCGCGCAAGGAACACGGCCAGCGCGGCGCTCACCAGGAGATACCCGCTGAACAGCGCATAGGCCCGCGTGCCGTCATCCGTCGAGCCGGTGGCGGTTGCGCGATTGAAGCTCGCCGCGATCTGCGGGACCAGCCAGGCCAACGCGGCCATGGCGAGTCCCAGGAACAGCAATTTCAAAAAGAGACGCATGAAGCGCGTTGCGTTTCAGACCGGACCGTCAACTGCGACCGCCGTTTTGTGGAACGCAGGACGCACCAGCACGTCGGATTTTCGGCTTTGTTCGGGCATGGGCAAACAAGCAGCAAAGCAGAGACATTCGATCCACGCCCACGTTCATCGTCAGGCGGCTCTCACAACAAAACCCCGGCGATGGACGCGGTGAGGTAACACGCCAGCAAGCCGCCGATCATCGCGCGGATGCCCAGCCTGGCCATGTCGCCGCGGCGCTCGGGCGCCAGCGAGCCAATGCCGCCCACCTGGATGGCGATGCTGGCCACGTTGGCAAAACCGCAAAGCGCGTAGGTCGCAATCGTGTAGCTGCGCAGGTCCACCGTCACGGCGTTCAGCGAGGTGTAGCCGATGAATTCGCTCAGCACGATGCGCTGCCCCAGCACGCTGCCGACGGTTGCGCAGTCGTGCAGGGGCACGCCCATCAACCAGGCAAAAGGCGCGTTGAGCCAGCCAAGGATGGCCTGCAGGGTCACGGGATGCGCCACGTGCAACTGCGCCTGCGGCCAGACCAGCAGAAAATTCACCGCCGCCACCAGCGCCACGAAGGCGATCAGCATGGCAATGACGTTGAGGGAAAGCATCATGCCATCGCCCGCACCGCGGCACAGCGCGTCCACGCTGTTTACAGTGACCCGCGGTGGATCCGCCACGTGGCCGCCGGCCGTTTCGCTAAGCTCGGTTTCAGGCACAAGAACTTTCGAGACCAGCAGCGCTGCGGGCGCATTCAGCACGGAGGCGGTCAACAGGTTGCCCGCGACCTCGGGATGGCCGGCTTGCGCGCCGAACGCCGCATACACGGCGGCCACACCGCCGGCGATGGTGGCCATGCCGCCGGTCATCATGCACAGCAGTTCGCTCCGGGTCATGCGCGGGATGTAAGGCTTGATGAGCAGCGGCGCCTCGGTCTGGCCCATGAAGATGTTCGCCGCGGCCGAAAGGGTTTCCGCCCCGCTGGTGCGCATGGCCTTGCGCATCACCCACGCCATGGCGTGCACGACCTTTTGCAGAATGCCCCAGTGGTAAAACAGCGTGGACAGCATCGCGACGACGATGATGGTGCCGAGGATCAGGATGCCGAGCACGAGGGTGTTTTGCGGTCCGAACGCCTGCCCCAGCGACGTATTGTCCGCCAGCGGACCGAAAACGAATTTCGATCCTTCGTTGGCAAAATCCGCCAGCTTGCGGATGGCGGCGCCGGTCACGTTGAAGATGGCGCGGCCGGGCGCGGTCTTGAGAATCAGAATCGCGAAGGTGAATTGCAGGGCCAGCCCCCAGAGCACGGTGCGCCAGGGAAACAGTTTGCGGTTTGCGGAAAGTGCCCACGCCAATCCGATGAAAGCCACCAGACCCAGCAAACTGATCAGCCTAAGTTGCACGGCACCGCACGGTAGTGGCTCACCCCGGGGAAGTCGAGCGTCGCGCCCGCCGACTTTCTCCTTCCGTTCGGCCGGCAGATGGCGTTTCTTCCCGGCTGTCCATGAAAACGTTTGCCACCCTCACCGTGATTGGACGGGACAAGACCGGCGTCATCGCCCGCGTCACGAGTTTTCTGTTTGCGCAACGGGCCAACATCGAGGCGCTCGAAGAACAGGTCACGCGCGGCCAGTTCAGCATGACCCTGCAGGCGTCCTGGAAGCGCGGCCAGCTCGACGGCGAAGGACTGGAGTCGGGCCTGCTGCGGCTCGCCCGGGAACTCGGCATGGAAATCAAGCTGCGCTTCACCGACCCGCGGCAACGGCAACGCATGGCCCTGCTGGTCACGCGGGAACCGCATTGCTTCGAGGCCATCATGGCGGCCTTCAAGCGCGGCCAGTTCAAGCAGGCCGAACCCGCCGTTGTCATCGGCAACCGGACGGATCTCCGGCCGCTGGCGGAAAAACACAAGCTGCCCTTCGTGCACGTGCCCTGGAACGAGCGGGCCGAGGCCGAGGAACGCCTGCTTGCGCTGACCGAGGAGCACCGCGTGGATTTTATGGTGCTCGCGCGGTTCATGAAGATTCTCTCGCCGAACATCGTGTGGCGGTTCAAGAACAAGATCATCAACGTGCATCCGTCGCTGCTCCCCAGCTTTCCCGGCGCGCAGGCGTATCGGCAGGCCTACGAGCACGGCGTCAAGATCGCGGGCGTCACCGCGCACTTCGTCAGCATGCACCTGGATGAAGGCCCCATCATCGCGCAGGATTCATTTGTGATTTCGCCGCGCATGACGCTGAAGGACATCGTGGCCGCGGGCCAAAAGCGTGAAGCCCGGGTGCTGGTGAAAGCCATCCGGCTTTACCTGGCCAAACGGCTGGATGTGTATTGGGGCACGGTGAAGCAGGTGTGAGACGCGGGGAAGGGTTGGAAGCGTCGAACAAGTTGCAGGCGTCAAGGTCAACGCTCCCCGCATTGATTCGCCTTGGCAACCTTTCGTCTATTTGACCTTTTTAACCGTCTTCGCCTTGCCGCCCTGCCGGTAAACGTGCGGATGCAACACGCCCACGAATGGCAGGTTGCGGTAGCGCTCGGCGAAATCCAGTCCGTAGCCCACCACAAACTGGTTCGGAATCTTGAAGCCGACGTAATCCGCTTCCACGTCCTCGGTGCGGCGCTCCGGCTTGTCCAGCAGCACGCAGGTTTTGATGCGACGCGGTTTAAGCACGAAAAGCTTGGCCAGCACCCGGCTCATCGTCCGGCCCGTGTCGAGAATGTCGTCCACCAGCAGCACGTCGCGCCCCGCCACGTCGATGCGCAATTCCTTGGTGAAGACCAGTTCGCCGGATTCCGTGCCGGCGCCGTAGCTGGACACGCCCATGAAGTCCAGCCGCAGCGGCAGTTCCAAGTGCCGGATCAGGTCCGCCAGAAACATGACCGTGCCGGTCAGCAGCGAAACCACCACCAGTTCCCGGCCGCGGAAATCGCGCTGAATTTCCCGGGTCATCTCGGCCACGCGGCTGGCAATTTGCGCTTCCGTGATGAGGATGCTTTCCACCTCGGCCTGCCAGCGTTTGGGCACCGCCGCCGCGCTGCTCCCGGAACACACACGCGCTTCCATAAGGTCAGATGTGCTTTGAATCGTCGTGGTTTTTCACCGCGTAGCCGGAATCCTGCCGCTGGAAATTGACCTCGTTCTTTTTGACGTAGGCGGCGAACACGTCGTCCGCGCTCATCCCGAGCACCTGCGCCAGGCTGATGAGAAAGTGAAACAGGTCCACGACCTCGACGCGGGCGTTTTGCTCGTCAAACTTCTGATACTTCGCCCACCACTTCCAGGGCACGCTGTCGGTCAGCTCGGCGATTTCCTGCGTCATGGCGCGGCAGTAGTTGAGAATCCATTTCGTTTTTTCCTCGTCGCTCATGCCGGCCGTCCGGACGCCGATGCGCTCGTTCAGCGCCTGCTGCATGCGGAACAACTCGCGAAGCTGGTCTGGCTTTTCCATGCCGCAGAATTTCGGCGAAGCGGCGGCGAAGCAAGCGGAAAGGTATGAAAACAAACGGCCCGCAACCGGCAATGCCCAACGTCGATCCGGTGCATTGGCGACCGGCCGAACTGGGCCTTCGGCATGGCCGATTGAGCGTTGAATGTTGCCCCTTTTTTGCCGCCGCCGTATAACAGGCCCATGCTACTCGCGACGCTCACGTTTCCGGTCCTGGCCGCGGCGCCGGGAACGGCGCCCGACAGCCAGCTGATGCTCCGCACCCTGCTCGGCAACGGCGGCCCGATGATGTGGTTGCTGCTCGTGCTGAGCGGAGTTGCCATCGCGGTGTTCATCGAGCGCGTGCTTTACTGCCACCGTTCCCAGATCAACTCCACCGAGTTTCTCAACGGCGTCCGCACCGTGCTGAAGCGGGACAACGTCGTGGAGGCCCTGTCCATCTGCGACGCCACCCCCGGTCCGGTGGCCCGGCTGGTGCGCACCGCCATCGTCAATCGTGACAAGGGCAAGGACGGTGTCCGCGAGGCACTGGAGGACGCGGGCCTCGTCGAAGTGCCGCGGCTGGAGGCGAAACTAAACCTGCTGGCGACGGTGGCCCAGATCGCGCCGCTGCTGGGATTGCTCGGCACCGTGCTGGGCTTCATCACGGTGTTTTACCAGTTGCAGGACGCCGGGCTGGGCGCACAAATCGGGCAGCTTTCCGGGGGCATCTGGCGCGCCCTCATCAGCGCCGGCGCCGGCATCGCGGTCGCCATCCCGACGCATGTCGGCTACAACTACCTCGTCAGCCGGGTGAACACAATCGTCCTGGACATGGAACGTTCCGCCACGGAAATCGTGAACATTCTGGCGGAGCTGAACAGCAGCAAGACGTCATGAAATTTCCACGCAACGCCCGCATCGCCAAGGGCTCGCTGGAAGCCGCACCGTGGGCGGCCGTCATGTTCCTGCTGGTCACCTTCCTGTTACTGGGCAACCTGCTCTACACCCCGGGCGTCCACATTGAACTGCCCGTGGCCAGCCTGCCGGCGGACGACGCCCTGCCCGGCACGGACAAGCCGACGCTCAGCGTGGCCATGGACGCCAGCGGCCGGTTGTTCTACGAGAACCAGCTGATGGAAGAAACCCAACTGCTGGCGCGGTTGAGCGAAACCGTAAAGGCCGCCCCCGAGAAACCAACGCTGATCGTCCGCGCAGACCGGGCCGTCAGTTACGAAAACTTGATCCGTCTGACGCTGCTGGCGCGGCAGGCCGGCATTGAAAACGCGGTCCTGGCGACGCTTCCCCGGCCGTTCGACAAAACGCCGGCCCGCCCGTGAACGCCGTGCTGCCAGATTCCTCCGCCTGGACAAGGCGCCAGTGGATTGGGGCCGTTGTGCTCGCCGTGCTTGTGCAGGCGGGATTGATTCTGTGGTTCAGCGAACACACGCCACGCCCGGTGCATCGGTTGAACGCACGGCCCGTCGTGCGCATGGCGCCACGGGTCAAAAATGAGTGGCTGACGCTCACGGACCCGACGCTGTTCGCGGTGCCGCACCCGGAAGGATTCTCGGGTCCGGCCTGGCTCACTGTTCCGCCGCATCAATACCGCCCCCCCGGTTCGCTGGACGAACCCTTGTGGCTGGCGCCAACTCCGGTCGCGTTCGGCGCCGCCTTTCATGAATTCGTGCGGACAAGTCCGCTCGCCCCGTTCCATTTTACCGTCCGCCCGCTGGCCGCTCCAACCGATCTTGGCAATGTGCCCAACCCACCGCTGCGCACGGGCTCCGAGTGGGAGGTCACGGGCGACCTGGCCCGCCGCGGTCTCGAGTTCATTCCGCCGCTGCCGTCCTGGACGAACGCCGAAATCCTGGCGCCGAGCGTCGTGCAGGTATTGATTGACGCCCGCGGCAATCCCATTTCCGCCGTGCTGCTGGACCCCAAGGGCAGCGGCCTGAAGGCAGCCGACCAACGCGCGGTGGATCTGGCCCGCGCCGCTCATTTTGGCCCGGACCAGGCGGCGTTGACCGAACATCCGAACGATCCGGCGGCCGGACTTGGCTCGGGCCGGCTGATTTTTCACTGGAACACCCTGCCCGCGCCGGTCACCAACGACAGCGTCAACCCGCGTTAATCATGCCCATTCATACGCTGATTCTGGGATTCGTGGTGATCTCGCTGGGAGCCTTGGGGCTGCTGGTGATTTGGACTGAACTGCGCCGGCGCCGCTTCGAGCCGCACCCCAGCCAGGATCGCATTTTCCGCTGCCAGAAATGCGGCTCGGTTTACACGGACGACCCCGACGTGGACCGCTCGCGCTGCCCGCAATGCGGCAAGCTGAACGAGGCCATCCAATTTTAGCTGCCGTTCCCGCAGGCAAACCCGCCACGAGCCGCGCCCGCCCCACGCGCGTCGCGTGGACGACGCGCAATGCGCGCCCACGCCTCGCCAAATCACACGGTTTCGGCCCCACCTTCGGTTGGCAAGCGCGATGCTCAACAGGCAGACGCACCCACAACCCGCGCCACCATGCCAACGCCGTTTCATGATCTCAAAATCGCCGGGCTCGATGAGGAGCGTTGTTACCGGCTAGGCACAGGCGAGGTCCGGTCTATCTGCAACTGTCAGAGAAACCGCCCGTGGGCTGGTCGAATCTGTTCATCCGCGCGTGGCAATCCATGATCCACGTGCCGGAACGCCGGGTGGGCATGGAAGATGGCGCGATCTGGATCGAGTGCACGCCGGCCGAATTGAAATCCCACCACCTGGCGGAGCTCGAATCCGCCTTGGCTCAGGCGAACCAGCAATTCTGGTCGGCTGTGGAGCGGCGGCTCAACGCGGAACGTGCGCAGCGGGAGGCCGCCCGACAGATGGAAGCGGAACTGGCCTCGCTGGCCGAACATTGGAATCCTCCGTCACAACCCGTCCACGAGGAAGCACCACCGCGCGCCGGCCCAAGGTTCCCGGGCCACCGCTTTTGGCGGATGATTTGGCGCGCGTTTTAGCGCCGCCGCCGGCTCCGTCAATGGCCCGTCTTCAATTCCACGACGTCGTGGGGCGCGGCTTCTTTCATGCCGGCCGGACTGACGCGGATGTAGCGGGCCTTCAGGCAGAGCTGCTCCAGATTGGCGGCGCCGAGGTAGCCCATGCCGCTCTGGATGCCGCCGATGAGCTGGGACAGCACCTGGTCCACGGAGCCGGACACTTCCTTGAGCGCCTCGATGCCTTCGGCGGCCACCTTGCGCGTGCTATCGGCCTTGTCGTGGCCGTAACGCGCGGCCGAGCCCGCCTTCATGGCTGCCAGGCTGCCCATGCCGCGGTATTGCTTATACATTTTGCCGCCGATTTCCATGATCTGCCCCGGCGCCTCGGGACAACCGGCCAGAATGCCGCCGCACACCACGGCCTGCGCGAGCGTCAACGCCTTCACGATGTCGCCCGACTTCGTAATGCCACCGTCGGCCAGAATGCTGACGCCTTTCCTGGCCGCAGCGCGAGAGCACACGTAGAGGGCCGTCAACTGGGGAATCCCGACGCCCGCCACCACGCGCGTGGTGCAAATGGAGCCCGGGCCCTGGCCCACCTTGATGATGCTGGCGCCAGCGTCGGCGAGAAATTCCACGCCGGCGGCGCTGGTGACGTTGCCCGCGATGATGGGCAGCTGTTTGAATTCGCCGCGAATCATCTTCACCGTTTCCGCCACGCCCTTGCTGAAGCCGTGGGCCGTGGAGACCGCCACCACATCAACGCCCCGCTCCACCAGACCGCCGACGTGCTTCAGGATGCGGTCGCGGTCCAGCTCGCCAAAGGCGTTGCGCGTGGCACTCACGGCCGCACCGCAGACGAGCCGGAATTGCGCGTCGCGCGCCGGTTTGAACTGCGCCTTCCGCTCCTGCGTGATGCGCTCGACGTCGCTCATCGTGAACAGCCCGTGCAGGTGATCCTTGTCATCGACGACGAGCAGTTTGTGAATGCCGGGATGGTCGGTGAAGAATTTGTCCGCCCGCGCGATGGGGTTGGAGCCGAGCTCTTTTTTGCCGATGGTCTGGACCTGGCTGCGCGGGGTGAGCGCCTCGGAAACTTTGCGCGCCGCGTAACGGTGCTTCACGACGTGCCCCGACAACAAGCCGACGAGCTTGCCGGAAGCGTCCACCACGGGGAACGTCCGAAACTCGAAACGGCGCTTCTCCACCATGGCCAGCACATCGCCAATCAGTTCATCCGGGGAAACCTTGATGGGATCCTGGATCAGACCGTGCACGTGGTTCTTCACGCGGCTGACGTGATGCAGTTGGTCCTCTTCGGGCATGTTGTAGTGGATGAGCCCCAGCGCCCCGTTCAACGCCATGGCGATGGCCATGCGCGATTCGGTCACGGTGTCCATGTCCGCGGAGACAATGGGGATGTTCAACTGCAGGCCATTCGCGAGCATGGTGCCCAGTTGCGTGTCGCGGGGCAGGATTTCGGAATACTGCGTGGCCAGGGTAACGTCGTCGTAGGTCAGGGCGAGGCCGGCCTGCGCCGGGAAAAAGACATCCGCCGCCTGGAAAAACTGTGAATCAATGGGGTGGGGCTTCAGCGTAGCTGCCATGCGCGAAAATGCCCGAGGCGGCTCGGGGTTGGCAAGAATTTCCCGGTCTCCAGGCGGAAGCCTCCAAACACCAGCAACAAGCCAAAGCCCGTTTCTCGCCGCCATCCTGCGGATGCCACGCTTGCCCGGCCGCAGGCTTTTTGCGAGCTTCCCGCCATGCGAATCGTCTCCGCCCTGGCCCTGGCTGCGCTCTGCGTGACGGCCCGGGCCACGGAAAAGCATTTTAACTTCAGCGAACTGCCCGCCGGGTCGCGGCCCAAGGGGTTCAGCAGCCTCGTCTCGGGCAGCGGTCAGCCCGGCGACTGGCAAATCGTGCTGGACGAGGTGCCGCCGCTGCTGGCGCCCTTGACACCGCAGGCGCCGTCCGTTTCCCGGCACGCGGTGCTCGCCCAACTGGCCCAGGATCCCACGGACGAACATTTTCCCCTGCTGGTTTTTGACGGCGAATCCTTCGGCGATTTTACGCTCAGCACGCGCCTTAAAATGGTGGGCGGCAAGACGGAGCAAATGGCCGGCATCGCCTTTCGCATCCAGGACCCCACCAATTTCTACGTGATTCGCGCGAGCGCACTGGGGCGCAATGTGCGCTTCTACAAGGTGGTGAACGGCCTGCGCAGCGTTCCCATCGGCCCCGAACTGGACGTGAAGACTGGCGTGTGGCACGAACTCAAAATCGAGTGCCGGGGCAACTCGATCCGGGCCGATTTCGACGGCCGCGAAGTGATTCCCCGGCTGACCGACACCTCGTTCACGGCCGGCAAGATTGGCTTCTGGACGAAGTCCGACGCCGTCAGCTACTTCACCGACACCGTCATCACCTACACCCCGAAGGTGCCCTTGGCGCAAACGCTCGTGCAGAGCATCATGGAAAAATATCCACGCATCCAGGCGTTGCGAATTTATACGCTGGCCGGCACGAACGCGGACCCCACGGTCATCGCGAGCAACGAGCCGGCTGACGTTGGCACCGGCGGCGGCAAATACGAACGGGAGTGCATCCAGCAGGCGAAAACGTTTTACGCCAAAACGCAGGGCCACGTGGAAATCGTCAAGCCGCTGCGCGACCGCAACGGCGACCCGATCGCGGCCGTGCGGATTCATCTGGAATCATTTCCGGGTCAGACCGAGGAAAACGCCCTGATGCGCACCCTGCCGATCATGAAGCTGATGCAGGCCCGGGTTCAGCTGGGCCGGGATCTGGCCGAGTAGCCGCGTCAGAAGGTCACCCCGATGGCCGAACGCAGTTGGAATTCGCTGCGCGTGACGCCCGGCGCCGGCTGCGTGTCATACAGCTCCACGCCCGTCAGGTTGAAGGACACGCTTTTGAACAGCGGAAACGCCAGCGTGGACTCCCACCGGAGTTGGGTGTTGTCCGGGTTGTCCATCTGGACCAGCACGGTGGCGCTCTCTGACAGGGTGATGCCCTCGTAAATCTTCCACGTCAGATCCTGGCTCGCGCGGGCAAACGCCGACTCCGAGCGGGGAGAGGCCTTGAAATCCTGCCGCTGATAGCTGATGCCGCCCTCGAGATTCGCCGCAAGATTGGCCTTCTTGAACAGATGATAGCCAAGACCCGGGCCAATGTTGTATTGCAGGTCAATCTGCCGCACGTTGTCGTAGCCCACGCTCATCGCGTTGTAAACGAACATGCTGGTGCCGATGTCAAAGTCGCTCTTGTTATTGGCGTTCATGCGGTCGGCGGACTTCGTCCCGTCGGTGCGCGCGTAATCGGCCCGGTAGTCAAACTTGTTGCGGAAAAACTTCTTCGGATTGGACTGGTAAGGCCGGGAATACGTCAGCCCCAGCGTGCCGTAGTAAATGTTCTGGTCCCGCTGGCCGTAAATCAGGTCCATGCCCAGCTTGATGTCGGTGCGCCATTCGCCGTGCGGTTTGGGCTTGGCAGGGGCGACAGCCTTGGGGGGCGGTGCCGGCTGGGCGGGTGGGGTGGCCTTGGCCACGGTCACGGGTGCCGGATGATTCGTCGCGGCCGGCGCTGGCGGCGGCGTAGCGGCCACGGCATTGGTCACCACCGGGGCGGGCACCGTTTCGCGGCGCAGGATCTGGTCAACGGGCAGGGTCAGCGCCTTGGCCCACGGCGTGGAAACCACGACGTTGGTGGTGGTTTCGGACACAATGGCGCCCGCCACGCGGTCGCCGTTTTTCAGATGGAAGACGATCGTGTCCGCGCGGACAGAAAGAGTGGAAAGGACAAGGAGGAGCAGAACCGCGCTGGCACAAGCGCGGCGGGTCAGGTCATGATTGAGGCAACTTTCGATCATCCGATGCATCGGTCGCGGCGGGCACGTCATCCGCCGACGGGCGGCGCACGCCACCGACGACTTGAATTTCCCCGCGGTCGTTTAAGCGCAGACGCGGGCGGGTCTCGGAATATTCATAAGTTTGCCGCACTTTTATTTCACCGTCGGGATCCACCACGAGATAGCTGAAGGTTTTGGCCCCGTTTTGGTAGAGCAAATGCAACCGGCTCTTCGCATCAACCTGGGGTTCAGGCTGCCCGAAGGTGATCATCGGACCGACGTTGATGAGCTTGAGCACGCGGCCGTCGGCGGCGGACACGCGGAGATAAAGGCGCAACTGACTGCGCAGGTAGTTGGCCTGTTGCAACGTGTATTTGCGCACCTCCGGCGGCTCCGAGGCCCCGGCGCTCGCGGGCACGCCGAACGCCTGTTCCCACAGCTTGGTGCCTTCGATGACCTCGAACTGCACCTCCTTGGTGACGAGCGTTTGTTTCCAGTCCTTGATTTTGACGAGGGCCGAAATGAGGTAGGCGCCCGGCCGGCGCAGATCAAAGCACGGCGCGAGATCCACCTTCATGGTCGCCTGCTTGGAGGATTCCAAATCGAAGGCGCCCTGCACGGGCGGCGCGCTGTTTTGATGCACGCCCCCCCCGTTGAGACGCTGAATCGTGAACTGGACCCAGTCGGCATCCTCCCCGAGATGCAGCGTCTGCCCGGAACGATTGACGATGCGGACACCGGCCATCAATTGTTCCGCCGGCAGATACTTGTCCTGATCGAGCACAATCTCCACCGAGACCTGCGCCCGCACAGAAAGCACCGAGACAAACAAGGCGAGCCAGATGAACGAGCAGATTTTCATGGGGCCACTCTAGTTCCCTGCCACGGGCCTGCAAGCCACAATACCGGCCCCACCTAACCGCAACCGGCCAGCGCCCGCCGGGCCGCCGTGACCACCCGGCCCACGTCAATCCCCTGCAAACACGCCAGCGGCTTCACATAATGACAGCGCGGCTTCAGGCACGGAGAACAGGGCAGATCAATGCGCAAAACGTTCTCAATTTGTCCGTAGGGCCCGGTGCGATGCGGCGAGGTCGGACCGAACACGGCCACCACCGGCCGGCGCATGGCGGCCGCCACGTGCATGGGTCCGGTGTCGTTCGTGACCAATAATTCCCCCAGCCGGACCCATTCAATCATCTCCGGCAGCGAAGTTTTTGCCGTGAGGTCCAGACAGCGGCCCGGCAAGGCCGCCGCAATGGCCTGCCCCGCTTCCGTGTCGTCCCGTCCGCCCAAAACAGCGAAGCGCAAATCAGCGGCATCCGCGGCCAGCTGTT
Source organism: Verrucomicrobiia bacterium (assembly GCA_035765895.1). Taxonomy (NCBI): domain Bacteria; kingdom Pseudomonadati; phylum Verrucomicrobiota; class Verrucomicrobiia; species Verrucomicrobiia bacterium. The sequence goes on from DASTWL010000033.1 coordinate 50,432, forward strand.
GCGCAACGGCGGCAAAGTTGGCGGCGGGCCAGCGTTTGTTCGCCCACCGCGCCCCGGGTTGAAGCAAAACCCACCGCGCACCCGCCACGTCCCATTTGTTCCGGAGCGCAGCGGCCACCTCGGCCCGCTCCGGCAGCCACGTGAACGGCAGCGTCGTCGGCACCTGCAACGGCTCCAATGCACGCAGATACCAATCCACGGCGTGCGTGTGCCAGGACGGGCGCTGCACGATGACGTCGTAAAAGCCGCGGGCGCCCTCGCGGGGCTCGTCAAGGCCGATGAGTTTTTTGCCGCTGGCCAGCCACGCCACCGCGCCGCTGCGGGCCAGGCTTTGCAGATCGATGACCCAGTCAAAGTGCCGGGCGCGCATCCAGCGCAGATCGCGCAGGAACTGGCGAAGGTATTTGGGTTGCGCCCACCGACGGCGCTCGAAGCGGATGATGCCGGCCAGGTCAGGATCACCCTCCAGCAACGGCGCCAGGCTGGCATCCACCCACCAATGGATCTCGCTGTGGGGCAGGTGGCGCTTGATGAGCCGTGCAACGGGCAGCGCCTGGATGACATCGCCGAGCGAACTGGGCTTAAGGATGAGAACCTTCAAGCGAAAACCGCGGGCTGGCCCGGCGCGGCGGCGGGTTGATGAGAGCGGCGGTTATTTACCGTAGGCCAGGCGTTCCGCGAGCCGTTCCGGCAGACCGGCGGCCCGGATCTTCGCCTGCACGGCGGGAATGTCGTAATCCAGCCGGCGAATTTCCACGGTGCCCTCGTGCACGTCGTAAACCACGTAGGATGCCTTGGGGTTGCCGTCACGCGGCTGGCCCACGGCGCCCACGTTGATGAAATATTTTTTACCCGGCTCCGTCTTGAATTTGGAATAGGTCCCGCCGCGCACCATGCTGTCACGCATGAAGGCAACCGGCACGTGGGTGTGACCGAAAAAGCACATGGCCGTGTTCTGGTAGGTGAAGCTGGCGGCGGCGGCCAGTTTGTCGAACACGTAACCCCAGCGTTGGGGGCCGTCGAGCGTGGCGTGCACGATTGTAAAGCTGGTCACCATGCGGACGTATTTCAGATCCCGGAGCCACTGTTTGTCGTCCTCGGTCAGTTGCTGCCGCGTCCAGAGCACCGCCTCGGCGGCGGCGGGGTTGAATCCTTCCGTGGATTGATCCACCGAACAGTATTCGTCGTGATTGCCCTTCACGCAGGGCATGCCCATGCCGCGGATGATGTCGAGGCATTCCTTGGGGTTGGGGCCATAGCCGACCACGTCGCCCAAGCAGGCGTAATGGGTGCAGCGTTGCTGTTTGGTGTCTTCGAGGACAACCCGCAACGCGTCCAAGTTCCCGTGAATATCTGCTATGATGGCAAACCGCATGTTATGTCACGATTTCAAACCCGCGAAACTCGCCGGTGGCCGATTCCCAAGCCACGGCTTCATCCCGGATGAACGCCGCCACGCCGGCTTCCCGGATGCCTTGACGGAAGGCTTCCAGCTCTTCGCGCGCACCTTCGGCCACGAGTTCCACCCGTCCATCGGGGAGATTACGCACCGTGCCGGTCACCTCAAACCCCAAGGCCACGGTTTTGACCGTGTATCGGAATCCCACGCCCTGAACCCTTCCCGAATAATATACATGCATTCGTGCGCGGTTCATGAGAAGGACATCCTTGATACCCGGCCCAATCAGGCCCGATTTCACGGCAAAATCGCGACGCGATAAAGCCAGAACCGTGCCCGGGCGGCAATGTTTTTCTCCCGATCTCCTGGCGGAAGGGAGCGCCACGCGGCCCCGTTCAGGTGCCGCTCAAATGCACCGGACGATAGCCCCCCTTGGTCTTGAAGTAGAGAATCAGCGAAAGATAACAAACCAGCATGAACGCCGGGAACATGGCCATTTTGCCCAGTGCGGCAAACTGTCCGGTGACCTGGGCGGTTTTGATCGTCTGCTGCGCGGCCGGATCCTGCACCGCCGCGGCCTTTTCCGGGTCAATCGCCCGATACTGCCCCAGCAGATAATGGCTCTCCTTGGTCACACTTTGATACAACGCGGTGTCGGCGGTCTGAAGTTTCGCCGTGGCCGAATACTCCTGCAAATAGCCAATGAAGGGCGCGCCCAGAATGCCCACTGCCAGCATCCCGATGCCGCCCATGGCATTCAAGGTCAACGCGCCGCCTTTGGGACATTGTTCGGTGGTCAACCCCAGCATCGTCGGCCAGAAGAACGTTTTGCCCACCCCGTAAAGCGTGGCGGCGGCGAAAATCGCCAGCATGCCCGCGCCGCTCGTCTTCGAAAGTGCCGTCAATCCAGCGATGGCCAGTGTGGCGCACGTCGCCAGCAGGCCCAGGGGCGAAAGCTTGTGAATCAACGGTCCGGCGGAAAACCGCAGCACCATCATGATCGCCGAGGTGTAAACCAGCACCCACGCAGGATTGTGCCCCGCCATTTTCATCGGCGCCTCCATCAACGAGGTGATCCAGCCATCCGTGCCGAGCTCTGTCGTCGCCAGCGGCATCATGATGATGATGAGAAATCCCAGCAAAGGCCGGCCCACCGACCGGGTGACCACGGCAAAGATGACCGCGACGGCCAGCACCAACCCCCAGCGCAGATTCCCCGACCAGCCGAACACCTCGCCCAACTGGGCAATCACCAGCCCAAATCCCACGAACGCCCCAAACACGCCCAGTTCCTTGAGCATGTCCACATAACCCACCCCCGCCTGCTCACGTTCGCTGCGGGGAAATTTCAACCCGATCAGCATGAGGAAAAAAATGACCGCCGGAATGAGAATCAACCCCAGCGTCAGCCGCCAGTCCGTGATCTGGCGTTCTGCAATGTAAATCGTGCAAAGTCCCCCAATCACCAGGCCACCCGGCCAGCCCGCGTGCAGCCGGTTGAGCCATTTGGTTTTGTCCCGGTTGAACATGGTGGCAACCACCGGATTCGCGTAAGCCTCCACCGTGCCGTTGCCCAGCCCCAGAATGATGCTGCCCCAATACAACAGTTGGTAACCGTGCTTTTGTGCCGCCAGCAGCGCCTCACCGGAAACGCCCTGAATCGCATGATAGGCCGCAAAGGCCAGCGCGCTGTAAATGAGGTAGCAAACGAACGAAAACACCATCGCCACCTTGTAGCCAATACGGTCGATGAACAGGCTGAACACGATGATGCTCACGCCAAACGGCCAGATGCCCGCGCCCTGCAACTCGCCCACCGCCACCTTGTCGAGACCGAAGTCGGTAATGAACTGGCCGCCGCACAGGATCATGCGGCTGATGAAGGCGTAACTCGTGGTGATGAGCGCGATGAAGCAGCCCCAGAAGAGGATTTTGTCGTGCTTGTTGTTCATGGGCAGACGTTTGTTGCCAACTTTCGTGCGGGTTCTCGCGCGCAATACACCCGCGCCGCGCCCCCGAGTCAACGGCAAAAATGACGTGCCGACCTCGGATGAGTCCAATTCGGAATGGTGGAAAAGTCCATCCCCGGCCGTTCGCTGCAAATGAGCGCGCCTCCTGCCCACGCGGCCAAGCGCGATGGACGGCCCGCGAATCATGCTGCAGGTGTCCATCCGAGCATTTGATTCTGATGGGGCAGTTCCCGAAACAAATCAGGGCGACCTGATTTGATAGAAGCGTCGCGGCAACGTTTTCGCCTGTGAATCCAGAAATTCATAGAACTGGTTGCTGGTCGTGACCCCGCTTCCCAAAAATTCCCAATCCATGAGGTTGGTCGAACTCCATACGGAGTAAGATGCATTGCTCGATCCGGCAAACCGAAACGCGAATCCCGTATCGGGTGATGCTGAAACGAAATGAGCGCTGCTTGCATCAATGACCGGCGCAGCCGGCAGGACGATGTGAACCGTGACGTGGGCCGGCAACGAGTCGTCGGTTCCGTCATTCGCAACGTATGTGAAGGAGGTAAGAGGCATCCCGAGTTGCTGGCTTGCGGGTCTGAAAACAAAGCGGCCGGCCGGATCTGAAATCGCATCGTTCAGGTTTAACAGCGCGCCGGGACTGCCGTTGTTGAATTGATACAGAGAGCCGCCCTCGGGCAGCGATTCACACCGGAAGGTAAAGCTGTCGCCATTATAATCCGCCGGACTGGGAAGCGTGATGATGAGATCCGAGTTTACGAATCCTGTTACCACCAAATCGCCTGCCATGGGCGGCAAGTTTGGACCAATGGCAAGGCTGGACCAATCTCCGGCTCCAATTGCCGCAACATTGGTCAGTCCGGAGGGCAGGGTGACTGGTCCATTCGTATAAGTCGTTCCCAACGAAGTCGCACGTTCGCTCGCGGTGGCACAATTCGTCCCCCAAGCCACGATTTGTCCATCGGCCGTCAACGCCAGGAGGTGGAACCAACCCCCAACCACACTCACCAGATTGCTGAGTCCCGCCGGTGGATTGGTCTGCCCGGCAATATTCCACCCCCAAATATTAGGACTGCCCTGTGAGTTTAAAGCCACGCAATCCCACACGGGAGCAGCGATGCCAAACGAATTCGAAACCGCTGCTGGGATGTTCAACTCGCCGTGCAGGTTGGCGCCCCAAGCGAATACCTCGCCACTGTTGCGCAGCGCAACCATGTGGTCCCCCGAAGTGGCGATGCCAACCAGGTTGTAAGCATCTGCGGGGGGCGACCTCAGAGCACTCCCGCCATATCCAGCATTTCCACCCCAGACCACAACGTCACCACTTCGGGTTAACGCTGCCGAATGCCATCCCCCGGCGGCAATGGCTGCAACATTACTCAGTCCGACGGGCACATTTGTCTGGCCTCCCCCATTCCACCCCCAGGCAGTGACCGTCCCATCGGCTTTCAGCGCAAGACAATGCTGCCATCCTGCGCTGACGGCCACCACGTTGGTCAGGTTGACGGGGACGTTGGTCTGCCCGGAAAAATTCGCCCCCCAGCAGCGCACGGTCCCGTCATTGAGGAGTGCAATGGTGTGGTCTCTTCCACTGTCGGCGGAGACGACATGATCCAAGCCAGTCGGCGTCTTCGCCAGGGCGCTGCTCAATCCCCACGCACTGAGTTTGCCGCCGGTGGTGAATCGTTGAAGTGATCCAAATTGCAGACCGAGCTGATTGCTGCTCGCCAACCGGTATAGGTAGGTGCCGCCATCCTCCAAACCCGTTATCTCATTGGTAAACCAAGCCACGCCGTCGGTTGTGTTCAAATCCACATGGGGAGTGACCTGCCCCAGTTGCGCATTCGTGCCCCATTCAAACCAAGCCGACGTGGGCAGCTGATTTGGCGAAACCATCCCGACCAGAACCGCCGAGTTGGGTCTTACTTGCATGGGACTCAGCGTGCCGGGCTTGCCGAGTCGAGCGGGCACGAGAGCAAGTCCAAAGACAGCGCCGGAGCCAACGGCGACCGAAACAACTCCATTGGTCTGCGAAAACGGCGGCAGCGCTCCGGAGTAAGCGAGCGTCTGGTCTTGTCTAACCCCTGCAATTCCACCGCCCGACGCGTTCGCGGCAATCTGAACCAGATTTGTGAATCCACCCCCCAGCGCGCCTCCGGGGAAGGCCGCAACAGTTCCGTCGTTTCGCAGGGCAAAGGTGGCGGATGGATCGCACGCAATACTCACAATGTTGGTCCAGTCGTTCGGCACGTTGGTGTAGGTCCATGCCCCCCATGCCCGCACCTTGCCATGGATGTCCAATGCAGCGGAATGCATTTTGCCGGCCGCAACGGCAACAACGTTGCTCAGGCCACTCGGGACCACAGACTCGTTAAAGTTGGTCCCGCCCCATGCCACCACCGTTCCATCGGAACGCAAAGCGAGACAATGATCCACGCCGAAGGAGATGGCGACGGCATTGGTTAAATCCACCGGCACATTGGTTTGACCGGAGGCGTTGTCGCCCCACACCAAAACACTTCCATCGGCGCGCAGCACAGCATTGTTATTGATTCCGGCTGCAACGGACACGACGTTGGTGGCAGCCGTGGGAACATTGGTGAGGGTCGATGATCCCCCCCACGCGGCAACGCCACCATCCAACTTCACTGCGAGGGTTTGGCCGCTGGCGCAAACTGCTGAACCAACGGGCTGGTGAATCGCATAGGTAAGCCTGCGATCGAACGCTGAGCCCCACGCCAGCCTTAATTCCGACTGCGGCGTAAATCGAGTGACCGCCCCACGCGCCACCGCAGTTGCATTGCTGGCCACGATCCGCACATCATAAGCTCGACCAGGCACTGGGGCGTCGACCGCCATGGTGACCCGGGTCAACGCCCCGTTTGAAGGAACTAAAATTGCCGGGCTTGTCGCGTAAAAATCACCATTTGTGCCCCACTCGAACCAGGCGCTGGTGTCGAGGCCATTGGGCAGGACAAATCCATTCAGGTGAATGTTTGTCAAACTGTTAACCCAAGCCGGCGAGGTGTATGCCAATGGAGCATTCTGCCCGTGAAGCAACTGATTGCCCTGAAATGTCAGCAAAAACGCAATTGCGACCGTATGGCGCCCGATCGGCTCGCTTAAAAATATTCTCGGTTGCATGAATTTTCTTGTCTCCTTGCCTACTTGGGAATTCTAGCCGTTGTTAGGAGAGCTGCATCAACTGGTCAACATCAAATTTCCAGTGATGATAACTTATGGCTCGCCATGTTGGGTATAGATGATCCCCGTGTCGGATAACTTGGTTCTCAAGAGTGTGTGCCTGAGCCCGCTTGAGCTTTGCGGCCATCCGGCTAAACTGCGGGCATGCCGATTTACGAGTTTCATTGCGCGAAGTGCGAGCACGACAGCGAAATCCTGGTGCGCTCCAGCGACTGGCAGGGAACCAAATGCCCGCATTGCGGCTCGACCAAGCTGGAGAAAAAGTTCTCCACCTTTGCCTCCAGTTCAGCCGGCGCCAGTGAACCCTCTGCCTGCGGCAACGGGGGCGGCGGCGGGGGCGGCGGTTGCTGCGCGTGCGCCAGTGGGCGGCCACACCGGCACTGATCGGGAAGAAACTGACATCGGCCGGAACAAACCAAACCCGGGGGTGCGCGGCGGCGGCTTAAATGCCGCGACAGACCTCCGCGGCCCGCAATGCGCGCAAGTCCTGTGTGACCCAATCCGGCTGGTGTGCCTTCAGTTCCTCGTAACGCGCGCCGCCCGTGGCAACCGCCAGGACTTTCGCACCGATGGCCCGGCCGCACCGGATGTCCAGCGGGGTGTCGCCCACCACCACGATCTCATTGCCCCGCAATTCCCGGCCGAGCACCCGGCTGCCGCGCAGCTTCGCGGCCGCCGCAATTTTGTCCCGGTCCTCGTCATCGTCGGCAAAACCGCCGGTCACAAAAAAATCCCACAAGCCGAAATGCCGGAGCTTGATTTCGGCCCCCAGCCGGATGTTGCCCGTGAGCAGGCCCAGCAGCGGCGGTTCGGGTTGCGCATGCAGATCGTGAATGAAGGCACGCACGCCCGGGCATTCGGCGCTTTCGCTCCGCGCGAGGATGTAATCCAGCCAGTGGACGTAACGCTCGAAAAAGCGCTCGAAGTTGGCACTCGTCGCCGGGATGCCGTGCAGGTTGAAAAATTCGCGCACGAGGCTCACATCCGTCCGCCCGGCGAATTTCATGCGTTCGACACCGTCGCGCGCGCCAAATTCGGAGGCGAAGACTTTGGCGAACGCCCTCACGCCGGCGCCGCCCGTGTGAACAAGCGTGCCGTCGATGTCGAAAAGAACCAGACGCACCATGCGGACAGAGAGTAGCCTTCGGGTGACGTGCCCGGCAATGCACATTCCCCACAGTTAGCATTGAATTTCGGTCGTTTCGCACGAGAATGGCGCCGCTCATGCACATTTTTTACTCCATTTTTCGCAAGGCTCTGGCGGGGCTTGCCGGATTGAGCTGCTGCGTCGGATCCGGCGTGCTGGCCGCCCCGACCATCAGTTCGTTCAGTCCGACCTTTGGCTCGTCCACCGATCCCGGCAACATCACCATTACCGGCACCGGCTTTGCTCCCGGAACGGTGGTCGTCAAATTCAACGGGGTCCAGGATCCCACGGCCGGCGCGACCTCGACCACGACCATTCAAGCGCATGTCCCGGCGGGCGCGCCGCTGGGCGCCGGACCCATTTTCGTTTCCGTCGCCGGCGTCGGGGTGAACAGTGCGGACGATTTCACCGTGATCGGCTCCGGACCGTTCGTTAGCGGCTTTTCACCGGCGATTGGCAACGCCGGCGCTTCCGTAACGATTTTCGGCGCGCATTTTTCAAATCCCCTGACGGTAAAGTTCAATGGGGTGACGGTGCCCGGCGCCTCGACTGCGGCTCCCGACCAATTCACGGTCACGGTCCCGGCCGGAGTCACGACGGGTCCCATTTCCGTGACGACGACGGCCGGAACCTGGACAACGGTGAGCAATTTTTTTGTGCCTCCGGTGATTACCAGCTTTTCTCCCGCCAGCGGGCGGGCGGGCACCAATGTCCTGGTCCGTGGAACCAATTTTGTGGGGACAACCGCCGTGCGCTTCAACGGCGTGGACGCCGCCAGCTTTTCCGTTCTGAGCAACACCGTCATTCAAGCCACCGTCCCCGCCAATGCCACCACCGGTCCGGTCCGGGTCAACACACCGGCCGGCTCGGCCATCACCACCAGCAACTTCGTCGTGCTCCCGACGGTCACCGGCTTTGCGCCCGCTTTTGGACCGGTGGGAACCAGCGTCACCATCTCCGGCGCCAACTTTAACGTCGGCACGCCCACGGTGAAATTCAACGGCGTGACGGCCGCCGCACCCACCGGCGTTTCCTTCGGCCAGCTCACCGCCGTCGTCCCCAACGGCGCCACCACCGGCCCGATCACGGTGACGACCACCGACGGAACCGGGACAAGCCCGGCCTTGTTTTATCTGCCGCCGCGCATCACTGGCTTTGCCCCGTCCAACAGCGCCCCGGGCACCACCATCAAGATCACCGGCACCAACTTCACGGACGCCAGCGCTGTGCAATTCAACGGCACCCCCGCGGCCGCGTTTTTCGTGACGAACAACAACACCTTGAGCGCAGTGGTGCCGGCCGGCTTCGTCACCGGGCCCATCTCGGTCACCGCGCCCGGCGGCACGGCCAGTTCATCGTCGATTGCCAGCTCGAACTTTTACGCCGCACCCCTCATCTCCGGCATCAATCCGCTGCACGGTCTGCCGGGCACGAACGTGACCATTTCCGGCGCCAGTTTTCTGGGCACCACAGCGGTCCAGTTTCAAGCGGACGGCGGCGGGACGACCAACGCCCCGATCGTCTCCGTCAACAACGGACAAATCGTGGTCCGCGTGCCCACCAACGCGGTGACCGGCCCCATCACGGTGGTGGCACCCGCCGGCAGCGACACCAGTTCGAGCACGTTTTTCCTCGATTACGCGGGGCTGCTGGTCACGGTCGCCGACTCTCCGGATCCGGTCATGGTCGGTGAGAACCTGACCTATGCGATCCAGGTGAAAAATCTCGGCCCGAATGCCAGTGCCGTGACGGTCACGAACGTGCTGCCGCCGGGCGTTTCGTTTGTGTCCGCCAGCGCGGGCGTAACCACGTCGAACGTCACGGTCGCAAACCTTGGCACCCTTGCGGTGGATGCGACCGGCACATTGACGATTGTCGCCACCCCCAACACCGCCGCCGTGGTGCTGACCAACCTGACCACGGCTTATAGCGGGCCGCTGCCCTCCTACACACCTACGGTGACCACCACATACGTCGAACCACCGCGGCTGTTGTCGATTGCGCCCTACACGCCGGGCGTGGTGCTGCTCGCCTGGCCCACGGCGCTGTCCAACTACACGCTGCAATACAAACACACCCTCGACCCCAACGTGACGTGGGCGGATGTGTTGACGACGCCGGTCACCAACGGCGGTTCCAACCTGATCGCCGAACCCATCAGTGGCTCGATGCAGTTTTACCGGTTGAAACGTTAAGCTCGAGCGGTTCACCTTAAAGTGTAGCCCATGTGGAGGGAGGCTCTGGCTGGGGTTTACACCGGAGCGCCGACTTGTAGTCGGCTTATGTGGATGGGAAGTTCAAAGCCCGTCCCATACCGGCGCTCCAAATGGCTACAGTATTTGTGAAAACGCTCTCGAGCATTTCCAAAGAAACTGCAGCCGGAGCGCGGCGTTCACGCCGCATCCGCATCGCCAGGCAAAGGCGCATTGAAGCGGGCTGAAGCCCGCGCCCCGCCGTTGCGGTCGCCGTGTAAAGAAGGCTACAGCTTTTATTGAACCGCTCCAAGCCGGAACGATTCAGTTGAAAAAAGGGGGAGCGCGACCGGCTCGGTCGCAACCAACGGCGTCCCGCCGCTGGCTCAAGACGTGCGATGGACATCCCAAACGGCGTGGCCTGCCGCTGCTTCACGTGTGGGCCGCGAGGATGCAGCCCACTGCGCCCGAGACGGGCGCGCTCCCCAACCGACTGAATCGTTCCGGCTAAGGCTCCCGGTAAACCCGGAAGAATTGCGGCCCGAAGCCGGCGTTGGTCACAAAGGTCAGGTTGGTGCCGCTGGCGACGAGGTTGGTGGCAAGTGTCGTCCACGATTTCAAATCGCCGGACGCTTCCACGCCATAAACGCGGTTGCTGTGGGATTCCCAACGCAAAGCCACCTGCCCGGCGTCCACCGCCGCCGCCAGCAACCGGAAGGGCTGCGCGTAGGGATTGGCAAATCGCAGGAGCACGGGCAGATGATCGGAGGCCGTCACATCGTCATCGGCGAGCAACGGCCCCGGCGGGTTGGTGAGCAGGTCGCTGCGAAACACCTTGCCCCCGGCGTAATTGGAAAACAACAAGCCACACGGCAGGATGTAATCATACCGTTTCGACGGCCCGCCGCCGGCCTGAATGGAAAAGGTGAGCTCGCTGGCCGTGACGGGATTCACCGGTGACGTGAGCCACAGACCGGTGACATCGTTCGCCAGCCGCTGAATCGGCTGCTGACTGCCCGTGGCCGGGCGCGCAATGTCTTCATTCATGTCGCCGGTCAACAGATACGGGTCATCCGGATGAGCCGGTAAAAAGACCTGGGCCAGGTAGTTGGAAATGGCGGCCGCCTCCGCCGCGCGTTTCGCCGCCGCATCGGATGAGGTGTCGCCCGATTTCAAATGCGCGGTGAACACATGCAACGGCCTTTCAAAACCGGGCACGGCGATTTCGGCCTCGAACAAGTCGCGCGTGAAATTGTCCGCGAGGGATGATGAGGTGTTGGTGTAACCAAACGGCTTGAGGTCCGTCCAGTGGAGCCAGCTTTGCGAGCGGTTGATGGGAAAACGGCTGAGGATGGCGCTGCGGATGTAGCCGTCATCGCTGGAATTTGTCGCGAGTTGAAACCCCGGACGGAAGGCGGCCACAAATTCCGGCAGCTTCGCCCAACCCGCGTTGGTCATGGGAATTTCCTGAAACGTGATGATGTCGGGATCGAGATACATCACCTGCCGGCCGATGGCTTGAACCTGCTCGGCATTCGTGCTCCAATCGGCGGCCGAATTCCCGTGCGTGTTGTAAGTCAGCACGGAAAACGCCGGCGTGGGCAACGGCGGTTCCGACGGCGGCGCATTGGTGGAAACCACCTCGGCAAATGATTCCCCCACCAGCAGATTGTCCACCGTCAACAGCCCCTTGTCCCCGCCTTGCCGCAGCGCAAACACGGTCACCGTGCTGCTGGCCACGCTTTCGGTCGTGGTGATGGAGGGATCGGATTCCGCGACGGGATTCAGCCAGAGCGTTGCCGTGCCCGTGGCGTTGGTCAACCGCACCACGACACGGTAGTCGGTGTTCAAACTGAGATCCGCCGGATACGTGGCATTGAGACCGGCAGCCGTGGAGGAAAGTCCCACCCGGAATTTTCCGCCCGCCGCACCGTTCGTCAGCGCCCAGACACGGGCCCGAAAGCCACTGCTCGTTCCCGTGTCCTTGAACAGCGCAAAGTAACTGCCACCACCCGGGGGCAGCGTGCTGAAACGGAGGGTGAAGCCCGCGCACACCACGCCGGTTGCCGGTGGCGGCGACAACAGCGCCTGCACATCCTCGCCATCCGCCAGATTCAAACTCGCCCGCCCGGCGGCGACCGTGATTTGCCCGGCGGTTCCGCTGAACGTCTGCCAGGCGCCGTCGCTCACCGTGACGAGTGAACCATCGGCGTAATCGAATGGCTCATTCAACAGCACGGCCGCCGGCGTGGAGCCGGCCATCACCCCGAGCACCCAGGCAACAAACACTAATTTCACAACTCGTCTCAAAACTCCCCCGGTCAGCGCTTCTGATTGTAATCCGCGCGGGCGTATTTGGTTTCCTCCAGCTGTTCGGCGCGGGCGAGCAACGCACCCGCCACGACCAGCTCCTGCCAGCCGGCACAATACTGGCCGATGGCCGTGATGCACATCGCCGCCTGCCAGTCCGCCTTGGCCAGTTTCAACGGCGGCGGCTGCACGGAGCCCTGGATCAGCAAGCCCGTTTTGGTCCGGCGCTGGGCCGCGCCCGCAATCTTGCGCCCTTCCCATAGCACGTCGAATTTTTCATAGCCCACAAAGCACTGGCCGGGTGCGGATTTGCGGCAGCACGAGGCCAGTTCACTGGTTACCCCGACACGGCGGAAGGCGTTCCGCACCCATTCGTGCGCGCGCTGATAACTTTCCACCGCCGCCAGCGAATACCACTCATGCCCCGGCGGAAAGACGAGGCTGTAGGTCCAATCCGCATCGTGCGGCACCAGCCCGCCGCCGGTCGGCCGGCGCACCAATGGACGCAACCGCGTGGTCCGCTCAATCTCGGCGTAGTGTTGAAAGTAACCAAAGCTCGCCGCCGGCTGGCTCCAGCCATAAAAGCGCAGCACGGGGACCGCCAGTTGCGAGGCCTCCAGCAGCAGCGCCTCGTCCAGCGCCATGTTGAACGCCGGCTCACAGGCCCCGGAGTTGAAGAACAGCCAGTGCGGGCAGCCGGGCATGGCGGGCGCCACCTCCGGCGCCATCCCGGGCGCGGCGGTCGTGGTGCGTTGGTTGTTGGATGCGGAATGTTCTCTCACCGTTGACACTTTCCTGCGCTGGGACACAGCCCGACAATTTCACAGCCCGCACAATCCGGCTTGCGCGCGGAACAACGGCGCCGCCCGTGCCAGATCAGCCAGTGGCTGAACAGGGTCCAGTCCGCGCGCGGCACCAACGCCAGCAAATCCTGTTCGATCTTTTCCGGATTCGTTTCGCGGGTGAGCCCGAGCCGCTGCGCCAGGCGCGTGACGTGCGTGTCCACCACCACGCCATCGTTGATGCCAAACGCATTGCCCAGCACCACATTGGCCGTCTTGCGTCCCACGCCGTCGAGATGGGTCAGCGCCGCCATCGTGCGTGGCACCTCGCCCCCGTGCAGTTCCAGCAATTTGGTGCAGCACGCCCGGATGTTCTTCGCCTTGTTGCGAAAAAAGCCCAGGCGCCGGAGGTCGCTTTCCAACTGCGCCTGTGTTGCCTGCGCGAAATCCGCCGCGGTGCGATACTTCCGGAACAACTCGGCCGTGACAAGGTTCACCTGTTTATCGGTGCATTGGGCGGACAGAATGGTGGCCACCAGCAACTCGAGCGGGTTGGTAAAGTTCAACTCGCAATGCGCGTCCGGGTAGGCGCGTTGCAACGCCGCGATGATTCGCTGGGTGCGGGCGGCGCGGGCGGCATGACTTTCACGCGGCATGGCGCCGCCAATCTGCGCGAGCCGCCCTCGCGGAGCAAGCGGGCGAATAAGGACGAGGGCGAGCCGGGTGCGCACCGGCAGGGAGCCGTCCGCCGGCAGCCTCGAAGATATTATCAGGCCACCCGGATGGGCTCAAAATTCAGGGTGGACAGCCCCAAAGCCCCGGCCTTCCGTTTCACAACCACGCCCGGTTCAACGCGCCTGGCTGCGCGGGCGGACGAGGTGTTGTCCCGCACCGCCCGCAACGCCCTGCGCCAAGGCGAAAGCCCGCCCCACGCCTCACGCCAGCACGTTCAGCGTGTCCCCGACCATGGCCCAACCGTTCCTGCCGAAGCCGAAGAAAGACCGCACGCCCCGGATCAGGGCCGGCACGGAAACACTTTCCCCAGTAAGGACCTCGCGGGTTCCGCGGCTCAGTTCAACGGCAGTGTATCCCGCCCCACCGCCCACAACATGCGACGCTTGCTCCCGGCGGACTGCGGGATAAACTGCTGGAAGTTCGGCAACAACCCTACAATGACTGACACCGAATACCAACGGATCATGCAGGACGTCGAGTGTGGGAGGAAACGAATCAATTACCAGACGGCTGGCGCGAAAAACCTCTTCCTGCGGGTTTCGCCTCAGCTTTTTAAGGAGCGGACGGGGTGTTCGGTTCATCTCTCGTGTTACGTGACAAGAGCGGTTGTATTTATTCTTGATCCGCTGCTAGTGGTTGCATCGGCCATTGTTGGCTTTTGGTGGCTGGGGCTTGCTGGCGTTCTCCTGGCCATACCCGCTGTGTTTCTATGGGGATGGACCAAGACCTTCTTCAGCACGCGGCTTCCCACCGGATGGACTGTGCTTTTTGTTTGCGGTGGCATCTCGTTGCTCGGCTACGCGTATTTCAAAGGGCCGGCGCCGCTCGCGTATTTTGTATGCTTGGGTGTGCTGATATTTCAGAATTACCTGCTTTACGCCATCCCACTTGCGGAGGTGATGAAGTGCGTTCCCCAGAGCAAGATGGCATTTGAGATTTTCTACGAAGCCAGTAGGAACACGCTCATGCCAGTGCTTACGGTTCTTCAACTCGACGAGTATGTTGACGACGAGACGAGGAGACAGGCCCATGAAAACTGAGCTGAACCAGATCACTGGACCGAACGCGGGCGGGCCGCGTCAGTTTCCAATTCGCACGCCACTGGCCGCCCGCGTCGCTAAGTTCTGGCGTTAGCCGACTTCGCGCCATGAAAATCACATATCCAGCCGAGCGGACAGTTTCAGTTTGGATAGGCACGTTTCGCAGCGAGGACGATTTCGACCGTTGCGTGGACAAGAGTGTGACTCCGGCTTTGGCATTGAATACCGACATTGCCTCGATTTGTGAGGTTGGATTTGAGCATGATCCAGTTGCAGTTCGGGATTTGCTCAATGGCTTTTCCGGCTCGGACACTTTCGTTGAGAGTGCCGTATCGGCAGCCTCAGCTCGCGACCTCTCGATGGCGAACTCCGCGCTCGTGTGTTACTACCTTCGGTGTAGTGACGCACCGGCAGATTGGGGAGCGTTGAGTTTTCTTGGCAGCTTTTCGGGACAGGATGTTGTATGAGATTCACGTCGGCTAATCATGCGCGAGCCCGTGTGAAAACTCCCGGCGGAGTTCAGGTTGGCAACGTGGCGGAGTGATTTTTCTGGGGGAGTCGGTGGGTGCTTCTCGCTTCAACTCCCGTCCCAGTTCAAACGTGCTGAACCGATACGTCAGTTCATTCCCCGCCGGACACTGGTAAACATCCTTCGCCGCGGCGTAGTGAAACCGGCTATTTGCATACAACCCCCGCGCGGTGTTCGCGCTGGTCTCCGCCTTGGGAATGAACGGCGTCAGCCCCTGAGGCCCCACGCGCGCGACACTGCCATCTTCAGGCCCCCGACCCGACCACGAAAGTGGTCACCTGTTTAGTGCACATGCGCATGCATGCCGATGTCGGCGCTCAGCTTGTCGGCAGCGGCGGCATCCACCCAGCGGACCAGCGAAATGAAATTGAGCAGCGTCGCGCTGTCGGGCTTGGCTTTGAACATGTTCTTCAGGCTGTTCACCACCTTGGTGTAGGTCGCCGCGTATTTTTCGTGCATGAGCCGCACGACGTAGGATTCCAGCACGGGCTGGGCGATCGAATCCGTCCGCCCGTCCGGCAGATACGGCAACTGGCAGAACGTCCGGATCAGCGAGATGGCATCCGCCTCGGTGAGCATCAGCCAGCTTTGCTTGACCTCGTCGGAATCATACTTCGCGTGCAGCCGTTCGCGGATCGCGGCGGCAATCGCCGTCGGGTCCGCCCGGTTGACAATGAGGTCCTTGACCTTGCCCCACGCCATCTGGCGTTCCACCTCGGGCGGCACGGTCGTCTGGGCCTTCATCGTGGCTTCGAGCTTGCTCAGACCCAAATCCCTGGCGAGCGCCAGGCTCAGGGCCTCGGATTCCTCCTTGCCCAGGCGGTCGGAGGTCATGATGCCCTTGACGATCACGCGTTGCATTTCCGGCGTGAGGAACCGCAGCAGCGCGGTCAACGCCTTTTGTTCCTCGGGTTTCTTCGGGGCCGGCGACACGAGGTGCTTGATGAATTCCGGCACGACCTCGTGCATGACGGACGGATTCTCGGTCGGCGATTTTTCCGAGCGCAGGCGCAGCACGAATTTGGCTGATTTGGCAAGGCCGCCACCCTTGCCCATGTTGTTGATGACGGAAAGCCGGTGGTCCGGGTTGATGATGAAGTTCAGCAACGTCTCGGCCTGCGCCACCTGTTTCTCGTCCAAACCATCCTGCGGACCGGAGAGGGCCAGTTGCTCAATCACGGCGGGCAGGCGCTGGGCGAACACCACGTCGGGCGCCTCGGTGTTCTGGTGCTCATAGTAATGCAGCACCTCGAGCACGAACGACAGCCGCAGGAAGGCGTTTTTCTGCGCGCGCGCCTCGTCAGTGGCGGCCTTGCTGCGCTGCACGCGGTGGAACAGCCCCAGCAACTGCGGACGCTTGTCAGGGATCAAATCGGGATTTTGCTGGAAGGCGGCTTCAAAATTGTTGCTGAACACCAGCATGATGTCCTCGGGCTTCGGCCGCGGGTTCAGCTTGGGGTCCGTGGTGACGTCGGTGAAGAAGATCAACGCCGCCTCGCCGTATTGCCGCACGATGCGCTCGCGTGTCACCTGGCCTTTGACAAAGCCGCGGTTCGTGCGGACGAAGGCCGGCGTGAAAAACAGTTCGGGATCCTCCAGCAACGAACGCAGCAGGCCGGATTCATAGGGCGAATCGAGCCGGATCAATTCCTCCACCTCCGGCTTGATGGCCGCCCGCAGGTCGCGCTTGGTCTGGTCCAGCATCCGCAGCACCGCGGGCTGCAGCTGGTGCGCCTCCACCTTGCCCTTGACCAGCGCGGCGCACACTTCGGCGACGTGCGCGTTGTGTTCCATCAGGCGGGCCACAACGACGCCGATGTCGTTGATGGGAAGTTTGCTGACGAGGCCGGAGAGCAGATTGATGAGTTCGGTGTGGGACTTCTGGCGGTGCTCGATGGCGCGTTCCAGCAATTGGCGCAGCTCCTTGTTCTCCGCCTCCAGCACGGTGCCTTCGGCTTCCAACTGTTCGACCCGCAACTTCAGGTCATGCCAGCCCTGCTGCACTTCCTGCACGGGAACCACCAGGGCTGTGTCCGAATCCGTCTGACTCATGAACGCAATGTTTCACAAGGTGGGGTGGGTTTTCCACCCCTTTTTAATCCCAATTTGACTCCGGGGGAAAACCTTGTGCGGCCAGCCGTCGCGCGACGCGCGTTGAATCGCACGTCAGGCCAGCTCCGGCTCTTCGACACTGCGCGGCGCCTTGAACAGCGGCGTGCCGTCGTGCGCCTCGGGGTATTCGAAGATTTTGCCCTCGTAATTGCGGATCACCACGCGGTCGTTGTTGCGGCTCAGCACGTATTCCGGCGCCACCGGCACCTTGCCGCCGCCACCCGGTGCATCGATCACGTATTGCGGCACCGCATAACCGGTCGTGTGCCCGCGCAACTGCTCCATGATCTCCAGCCCGCGCCGCACGCTCGCCCGCAGATGCGCCGAGCCCGCGATGAGGTCGCACTGGTAGAGGTAATACGGCCGCACGCGACACATGAGCAGCTTTTGCACGTGCGCCTTGGCGGTGACCGGGTCGTCGTTCACGTGGCGCAGCAGCACGGACTGGTTCCCGAGCGGAATGCCGGCATCGGCCAGCCGGCCCAGCGCGTCGCGCACTTCCGTCGTCAATTCGCGCGGATGGTTTGAATGAATGCTGATGAACAGCGGATGATACTTCTTCAGCCGCGCGCACAGTTCCGGCGTGATGCGCTGGGGTAGAAAGATGGGAATGCGGGTGCCAATGCGGATAAATTCCACATGC
Source organism: Verrucomicrobiia bacterium (assembly GCA_035765895.1). NCBI lineage: Bacteria > Pseudomonadati > Verrucomicrobiota > Verrucomicrobiia > Verrucomicrobiia bacterium. The sequence goes on from DASTWL010000033.1 coordinate 68,504, forward strand.
GGGATGGCCCGCAACTGCGCCAGCAGGTGCTCCAGCTTCTCGTCACTGAACAGCAGCGGATCGCCGCCACTCAGCAGCACGTCGCGCACTTCGGGGTGCGACCGGATGTAGGCAATCTGCTTGTCGAACTCGGGATGGAAATCATAGCCGGTGGCGTTGCTGACCAGGCGCGAGCGCGTGCAGTAACGGCAATATGCCGCGCACCGGTCCGTCACCAGAAACAACACGCGGTCCGGATAACGATGCACAAGCCCGGGCACCGGCGAGTGCGCATCCTCGCCGCAGGGGTCCGTCATTTCCCACGGCGCGGTGTGGGTTTCCTCAACGCGCGGAATCATCTGGCGCCGGATGGGACAATTTTCGTCCGCGGGATCGATCAGGTTGAAGAAATAGGGCGTGATGGCCAGGGCGAGCTTGTGATTCGCCAGCTGGGCGCCGGCCAGTTCCTCCGGCGTCAGCGTGGGCATCAGCCGGCTCAACTGCTCCGGCGTCGAAATGCGATGCTTGAGCTGCCAGTGCCAGTCGTTCCAGTCGGACTCGGAAACATTGGCCCAGAACCCGCGTCCCGCGGACTTGAATTCCTTCAGCGCCTGCTGGCGCGGCGGACACGAGCCAGGCTCGTCGGTGGTCCCCAATGAAGATTCAGTGTGCATCAAAGTAAGCGGAAGATAGGCGCGAACCCCGGGCTGTCAAGGGAAGCAGCCGGACTTATCTCAACGCTCCGTAAGGCGCGCCGCGAGCACGCGTCGTGAGGGCACGTAGTTCGCGATGAACTCGCGGCGGAATTCACTGAATGTGCCCGCCGCCAGATGCGCACGGATGTCGCGCATCACGCGGAGAAACATGTGCGAGTTGTGGACGCTCAACATGCGCGCGCCAAGAATTTCGCCCACGTTGAACAAATGCCGCAGGTAGGCGCGGGTGAAGCGCTGGCACGCGAAACAGTCGCAGCCTTCCTCGATGGGCCGGAAGTCGGCCTTGTATTGCCCGCCCTTGAGCACGTAGGCGCCCTTGTAGGTGAACACCGTGCCGTTGCGCGCCACGCGGGTCGGCAGCACGCAGTCGAACATGTCCACGCCGCGCGCCACAATCTCGACCAACTGCGCCGGGGTGCCGAGGCCCATCGCATAACGCGCCTTTTCAGCCGGCAGAAACGGCTCGGCGAGTTCAATGGCCTTCATCATTTCGGGCTCGGGCTCGCCCACGCTCACGCCGCCGATGGCGTAACCATCGAAGCCAAGCTTCGTGATTTCCTTCGCGCAATGTTCGCGGAGGTGCGCGTCGCTGCCGCCTTGCACGATGCCGAACACGTGCTGCCCTTCCGCGCGCGGTTGCTCGCGACATTCCCGGGCCCAGCGGAGGGTCCGCTCGACGGCGGCCTTCATCTCCTTCGCCGGCGCGTCGTGCGGCGGACATTCGTCAAACACCATCGCGATGTCCGAACCGAGGATGCGTTGAATCTCCATGGATTCCTTCGGCCCGAGGAACAACAGCGAGCCGTCGAGGTGCGAGCGGAATTCCACGCCGTGCGCCTTCACCTTGCGGATGGAACCGAGGCTGAAGACCTGGAAGCCGCCGCTGTCGGTCAGGATCGGCTTGGGCCAGTTCATGAACCGGTGCAGGCCGCCGGCGGCGCGGATGATCTCCATGCCGGGGCGGATGTTGAGATGGTAGGTGTTGCCGAGGATGATCTGCGTGCCCATCTCGTCGAGCTCGCGCGGGTCAATCGCCTTCACGCTGGCCTGCGTGCCGACGGGCATGAACACGGGCGTCTCGATGACGCCATGCGCGGTGGTGAGCCGGCCGAGGCGCGCCTTCGAGGTGGAATCGGTTTTCAGCAGTTCGAACACGCCGGGTTTATAGCGGGAGGCGGAGGAACATCCAACTTCGATGTTGTGAAGCCGAACCAGCGGCAAATGCAGAAAGGCTTACGAACCGAAAACAGGTGAAGAGCACAACAACCATTAAAAGTTATGGCCTTTTAAGGAGCAACCGGCTCAAAAACCTCCAATTCACCCGCCAAAAATGAATTGGATAAGCGAGAGAAGAAAACGCCAGGTTCCGTAGGCAGTTGAATCACAACGCCGCCCGTTAAGAAGCAAAATCGCAATTACTGGCGGCGGCTACCATCAATGCAGGCATCGGCAATATCGACGAGCAGGGAGGCCAGCGGCTTGTAGAGCGCCACCCAGGCGATGAAAATCCCGCCGGAGATCAGCGCCAATATGATTGATTCCATGCTCGTCCGGGCGGCCAGATAGATAAGCCACCCGATTAAATTACAGCAGAGCAGCACCGTGCCGATGATGTTGATCATATCAATCGCATCGCGGATCTCCGGATAGGCTGTGTGGGAACGGAGCGATTTCAATTGATCGCGGAGCGGTTGCTGGGCGGGCGGCATAAATGAGGCGTCGAGTCTCTCCTCCGCCAAAACCGGTCGCAGCTTAGCGGGCACAAATCCGGTCTGGCAGCTCGGACACTTGACGCCCTGGGCCATTATTTCACCGCCTTCGATCCGGTGGTTGCAAACAGGGCATTCGGTTTTGAATAGTTGCATAATCACCTCCAAAAATCGCGAAGTGGCGCGGCGGTCTCCGCTCGGACAAGAAGGAGCAAAGACTGGTGCGCGGGGCGGGGGTCGAACCCACAACCTTCGGCTTCGGAGGCCGACGCTCTATCCAATTGAGCTACCCGCGCAAGGTGGGCGAACATTACGCCGCCCGGGCACGCCGCTCAATGCAATTTTCAATCCAAAACGAGCCCCGATCAGGGCCGGGCGCCCGGCTCCCAGAACCGGCGGTTCTCCGCCTGGAACTCGGCAAACCGCGCGCGCTGCTCATCGGTCAGCACCGCCCCCGCCCGCTGTTCGGCGTTGCTCATGATGGCGACAAACTGCGGCCGGAATTCGCCGCGCAGGGCATGCAGATCCTTTTGCGTGTCGACCAGAATCGCATGCACCTGCCCGCGCTGGGCCGCACTCAGGTCCAACTGCCGGACCAGCCGGTGTTCTATGACGTCGCGCACACGGTCGGGATTCGTCACGGCCTGCTGGATCAGATGGCGCACCGCGATGCGCGACAACCAGTGCGCGAAGGGCGCCCGCGCATCAAAGCTGGCCAACGCCCGCCACGCCTTGAGAAACGTGTCCTGCACGAGGTCGTCGCAAAGGTGAACGTCAAGTTCGTCGCGACCGACGATGCGCCGCACCTGCGACTGATGGCGGCGGACCAGTTCGGCGAACTCGTCGGTCGCGCCATCGCGGATGCGCTGAACCAATTCGGCATCGTCATGCACTGTTGGTGCGCCAATTAAGCCGTTCCGCCGCCCGGCGTCACGCTCTCAACAGGCCTCCGCTTATTCGACCAGCTTTTCGGCAAATTTGCCAATCGCACCATCGACGAAGTCGTCGATTTTTTCCTGCACCTTCGCCAGCTGGTCCAGTTGCTCGGGCGTCAGGATGGGTTTGATTTGCCAAAGAGCCGGTGGCGTTCAACCGCCATGTCCGCCTCGACCCTGGTCAGATCCGCGGCGGCGGCCCGGATGTCAGCGTCGGTCGCGTTGTCCTTCTGAATAGCGGCGCTCAGTTTGACGTGGCCATCGTGCAAGGCGTGTGCAAGTTGTCCGAGCGTTTCGCGCTCCTCCTTCAGCACCGCACGAATCCGCGCCGCCTGAACGTCGGTAATGCCAAGGCGTTCCTTGGCGCATTGCAGGAGCGCGCCCGGGGCGCGGCGCGCGCCTGGCGCCGGAACCTCGGCATGGACGACGAACCAGCCGCCCACCCCGAGAACGGCGGCCAACGTGAGAATCAGGATTTTAGGTTTCATACACGATTCATACGCATCCGCCCCTGGAAATGTTACCGCCAAAGCAGGCTCCCCGCGGATTGAACCAACGTTTGGCATGCCGCTGGAACCCTGCGCTTGACGCTCGCGTCCGCAATTCGTTACCTACCGCGCATCCGATGACATCCCACCCCTCCGTCCATCCGACGGCTGGCATCGAACCGGCCGGCACCGTCTGCCGGCCCGTGGCGGTTTAGAGTGCGCCACGCAGGTCAAACCAATGCGGTAACAATTCGGTGTTTCAACATGTTATGAGTGAAAAAAAACAAGGCATGTTCGTTGGTGAGAACGGGAAAAGCCTGCTGTTCACGTTTTTGCTGGTCAGCTCGCTGTTCTTCCTGTGGGGCGTTTGCAACGGGATGATTGACGTGATGGACAAACACTTTCAAACCGAGCTCGGCCTGAGCAAATCCCAATCCGCCTGGGTGCAGTTCGCGCACTACCTCGGGTATTTCCTGATGGCCATGCCGGCCGGCATGCTGGCCAGCCGGCTCGGCTACAAGGGCGGCATCATCGCGGGCCTGCTGCTCGTCGCGGTGGGCGGCTTCTGGTTTCTGCCCGCCACACACATCAACGCGCTGGCCCAGGCCGGGAGCGTGTCCCCCAAGACCGCCTTCGTCGGTTACCTGGCCGGCGTATGTGCCATCGCCGCCGGGTTGACCTTTCTGGAAACCGTGGCGAATCCCTACACCACGGTGCTGGGGCCGACGCGCTACGCCGCCACGCGCATCAATCTCGCGCAGTCCTGCAACGGCGTGGGCTGGATCTTCGGCCCCATCATTGGCGGCATGTTCTTTTACTCCAAGGACGCCGTGACGGGCCGCAGCACCGGCAGTGAAACGCTTTACATTCCTTACGTCATCGTGGCCGTGGTGGTGCTCGTGCTCGCCGTGGTGTTTTATTTCGCCTACATCCCCGACATCAAAACGGAGGACGATTATCACCTCGATGACACCACACCCAATGTGTCGCATTCGATTTGGAAACATCCCCACTTCGTGGCGGCCGTGGTGGCGCAATTCCTTTACGTCGCGGCGCAGGCGGGCATTTTCAGTTTCTTCATCAACTACATGACGGCGGAGACGCCGGCGATTCCGGAATCCATCACGGCCAACCTGCTGAAGAGCTGGTTTGAAACAAATGCCAACGGCGTCGTCATCCTCAGCGACAAAGGCGCCGCCAACCTCGCCTCGGTGGGCTTCTTCTGCTTCCTCGTCGGCCGCTTCAGTGGGGCCGCCATCTTGAAGAAATTCTCCGCCCACAAGGTGCTCGGCATTTACGGCATCATGAACGTGCTGATGTGCCTGCTGGTCTTCCTCAAACTGGGCTGGCTCTCGGTCACCTGCGTGTTCCTGAGCTATTTCTTCATGAGCATCATGTTTCCGACGATTTTCGCGCTCGGCATTTTTGGTCTGGGCGTCCGGGCAAAAAAGGCGTCCGCCTACATTGTCATGGCCATCATGGGCGGTGCGGTGCTGCCCAAGCTGATGGGCTACGTGGCCGATCAATACGACATGTCGCGCGGCTTCATCGTGCCGCTGTTCTGCTTCGCATTCGTGGCCTTATACGGCTGGATGTGGCCGAAGTTCAGCGGCGCGGAATCGCTGCACGGCGTGAAAACCGCCGGCGGCCACTGAGCAGCGACGGCATTCAAAAAGGCCGGACGGGTTCAACCCATCCGGCCTTTCGTTTTGAAACAATCAACCGGCGGCGTTACTTCGCGGCGGCGGCGGACTTTTCCTTCGCCGGACCGTGACCGCGCCGTTCCTTGCGCAGGTCCTCGAGCTTCTTCTGCTGGTCCGGCGTGAGAATCTCTTTGACCTTTTTCTGCGTGTCTTCCGCGATGGCCTTGCCCTTTTCGCGCCGTTGCTCCTGCGTCAGGCTGGTGTCGTCGCGCAGCGCCTTGCGCTTCTCCGCCGCGTCTTTCATCACGGCTTCAAACTTCGTCTTCTGCTCGGCGCTCAGGCCGAGTTCCTCTGCGATGCGACCGCCGCCGGGCCGGATGGCCCCCGCGCGCGGACGCCGTTCAGCCTTGTTCGCATTGTCCTGGGCGGATGCGTTCACGGCCATCAACGCGGCCAGCGCCGCCACGGCCATCAGTTGTTTTGCTTTCATGGATGTCTATGCTTTGGGTTTGGCGCGGGCGCGCCGGCCGATGGACGGATCGCCCACGCGATGTTACGAAAACCAAGACGGGGCCGGGCGTGGAAAGGTTTCAGCAAAAGCAAAACGGCGGGAGCCATGGCCCCCGCCGTCATGCGGATAAACTCACTCAACTTTGCGTCGGCGCCGGGTCGGGGGCGGGCACCACCGGTTCAGCGGTGGCCGCCGGTTCTAACGGTTCCGCCGGCTCTGCAACAGGCGCGGTGGTTTCGCCCGCAGCCTGGGCTTCGGCCGGCGTCGGAACCGCATCCTCCGGCTTCGCTTCAACCGTCGCCGCGGCGGCCGGCGCGGGCGTCGTCCCGGCGGGCTTGGCTTCCGCCTTCGCCGGCTTCGGCGGCTTGGGCGCGGGTTTCTTGGCCGTTTCCAAAAAGCCCGTCGTCGCAAACTCAATGACGTGCCCCTGGTGGATGAGCCAGTGCAAATCGGACACCACTGCCGTCTGTTCCGGCGTGGGTTCCGGAGCCGGCTCGGGCTTGGCGGATTGCGCCGCGGGAGCCGCGCCCTCGGCGGACGCATCCGGAGCGGGCGCGGGAGTCGCCGCGGCGGGCGTGGGTGCGAGGGCCTCCACGAGGTCGCGCCGCGTGCATTTGGCATGCGCGTTGATGAAGTCCACAATCCGCCTCACACCATCCGAAACCGGCGTGGTTTCGAGGTCGAGATACTTCGGGCGCGCCACCCAGACGTGCGTCACGGTCTTGTTGACCTTGAAGAACTGCAGGCCGTGCTGGGCAAACTGCTGGCTCAACACGGTGGCGATCTGCAACGGGAACCGCCGCTGATCCTCCACCGCGATGCGGTAGAGCCGCGCGAGGCCGGGGCAACGCAGGTTGCGGCAGGTCTTGCCGCTGATCGTGATGGTCTCCACCGGCTTCACGATGTTCGCCGCGTGCACGGCGCGAAAGTGGTTTTCCACATCCTCCATGGATCCGAGCTTCGGCGCGTCGGGGATGTTCAGGCAGATGTATTCGGTCTTCCAGCTCTGGTCTTCGATCCATTTCGCGACGACCGCCTCGTCCTTCACAATCTTCACGCGCGCCTTGAAGGCGTCGAACGGCAGGCGCGGGAAACGTTGCGCGTGGAGTTCCTGGAGCTTCTTCTGATAGTCGTGGTGGTTGGGCGGGCCGAGGATGACGCCGCTCATGCCGCACTGCGCGACGAAGGTGTATTTGCCCTTGGGCGGATCGGACTGGGTGCGTTCGGCCTGGTAAAACGTGGCGAGGTGCTGGCTCAAAATGTGTTTGACCACGTCGTCCTCGGAGAGCCAGAGCGATTCGTCGAGCGCGCAGCCGAACAACGGCTGAACCGGCTGGCCCTCGGCATTTTTCTTCACCGCGAACGTGGCGGCGTGGCGCTCGGGCTTTTCCAGAATCATCAGCGCGATTTGGAACAGCGGATACGCGCGGCCGGTCATCTTGATCTGGCGCGCGAGCAGATCCACGCCGTTCGCGTCGGGCACGAGCGCCAGCGTCACCTCGGGCAACGGCTGCGGCTCGGGCCGTTCGCGACGCTCGCCCTGCGGCGCCCGGTCGTCCCGCCGGAAGCCACCCCGCCCGGCTGGCCGGCGATCCCCGCCGGGACGTGGACCACCGAACCGTCCGCCCGGTCCACCCGCCCCGCCAGGGCCACGCGGGGGCCGCGGGCCGCCCTCGCGGCGTGGGCCGCCGAAGCCGGGTCGTCCGCCCCGGCGTTCGCCGCGGTCGGAGGTTTCATCGCGCCCCTCGTATTTTGCGTAGCGATTGGCCTCAGTCGGCTCTTTCGCCCAAGCGGGTGCGAACAGATTGTCCAGGTTGAACAAGTCGTTCTCGGGTTGGTTGCTCATGGCTCTAAAACATCAGGCGCGGGCTCCCCGCGCCTCGAAATGAATACAGTTTGAGCATGACTGGACGGCCTCTCCTTGGCAAGCCCGGCTTGGCCGCCTCAACAGGCCGTTCCGGGGCCAATTGGGGCGCGCGTCAAGGCGATTTACAAGACGTCTGCGCGCCGGTCCTCATGCGTTTACGTGGATGACCCTGGCCGGCGGGAAGCCATTGAAGTGGGTGGCCGAGGCGTTCGAGTAGGCGCCGATGTTCTCGGAGTAAACCAGGTCATCGACCTCGAGGTTGGGCAGCAGCTCTGATTGCGAAATCACATCCAGCCCGTCGCAGGTCTGGCCGAACACGGCGCACACCTCGGGCTTGCCCGTCTTGAACGCCTTCAGCGGATACTGGCAGTGATCGAAAATGATCCCGCTGTAGGTGTGATAGACGCTGTCGTTGACGTAATAACAGCGCTTGCCTTCGCGCACGGCCTTGCCGGTGATGCGTGCAATGGACGTGGCGGCCGTCGCCACAAGGAAGCGGCCCGGCTCGGCGATGATCTGGATGTGCTTGTCAAACAAACGGTCAATCTCGGCGTTGATGACGCGCGCCAGTTCGCCGAACGGCTTCACGTGCGGATTGTAGGGCGCGGGGAAACCGCCGCCGATGTCGAGAATCTTGATTTCGTGCCCGCCGCGTTCGCGCGCCTCCTTGATGACGGCGGCGGCCATGTTCAGCGCTTGGACGAAGTTCTGGAAGTTGGTGCACTGGCTGCCGACGTGGAAGCTGATGCCTTCCACCACCAAACCCATTTTGAAGGCGGCCAGGATCAAGTCCACCGCCTCGCCGGGCGAGCAGCCGAACTTGTTCGAGAGTTCGCACTGCGAACCCGTGTTCGCCACCGCCAGCCGCACGACCACGCCCGCGTGCGGCGCGAATTGTTTGATCTTCTCCAGCTCGGTCAGGTTGTCGAACGTCACCAGCGGCTTGTATTTGTCGAGGGCGATCAGCGTCTCGCGCGGCTTGACCGGATTGGCGTAGATGATCTTGTCCCAGATGAAATCCTGCCGCGCCTTGGCCGGGAGCTTTTTGATGTTCTCATAAACCAGCATGAACTCGGGCAAGGACGCGACATCGAAGCTCGCGCCCGCCTTGAACAGCGTGCGAATGATGGCCGGCTCGGCGTTGGCCTTCACGGCGAAGTAGCATTGCACCTTGGGCAGATGTTTGCGGAACAGGGCGTGGTTCCGGCGGATTTCGGCGTGGTCAATCACCACGAGCGGCGTGCCGTGTTGCTTCGCGAGCGCTTGGAGCTGGGTCTTCGTCATGGCAAAACAAAAATGCAGACGCGGCTTTAGGGTCTTTGCCGCGGGCGCACAAGTTAATTCTCAATCAAGAAAGCGAAACGGGCCGGCCGCACGTCAACGGAACTGCGCCGGCTGGCCGGTGGTGGCCAGCACCGAACGCCACTCCGGACCGTGCGGATCCACCCGTTTGCGATGTGCGCCCAGCAATTCAATCGGCACGTGAATAAACTGATCGTGCAGCAGCCCAATCACCAGGCCCGTCTTGCCCGCCATCGCGGCATGCACGGCGTTGCGCGCGAACTGGTCGCACAGGATGGCGTCCTCCGCGTCGGCCGGCACGCTGCGAATGGTGTAGCTCGGGTCCAGGTAACGCACCGTCACCGGGATCCGCTCCGCCGCGAAGAACTCCGTCACGCGCGCTTTAAGAAACAGCCCGCTATCCCTCAACTTCACGTTACCGGAGGCGTCGCGTTCCCCGCTGGCGCCCACCCAATCCTGCCCCGCGCCTTCCGCCACGACGATGACAGCATGGGCGCGCCGCAACACGCGCTGCTTCAGCGCCGCCAGGAAACCGCGTTCGCCCTCCAGCGTGAACGGCACTTCCGGCACGAGACAAAAATTCACGTCCTGGCTCGCCACCGTGGCGCTCGCGGCAATGAACCCCGCGTGACGTCCCATGAGCTTGACGATGCTGACGCCGTTCTGAACGCTGTGCGCCTCCATGTGCGCGCAGGTAATCACCTTCACGGCCTCTTCGACGGCGGTCAGGTAGCCGAACGTGCGCGAAACGAACGGCACGTCGTTGTCGATCGTCTTGGGAATGCCCACCACGGACAACGCGTGCCCGCGCCGCTGCGCCTCGCGAAAGAGATCCGCCGCACCCCGCTGCGTGCCATCGCCGCCCACGGTGAACAGGATGTTCACCCCGCGCCGGATGAGATGCTCGACGGCCACCGCACAATCCACCGGACCGCGCGACGTGTTGAGCACCGTGCCGCCTTCCTTGTGAATGTCCTCGACGAATTCCGGCGTGAGCACGACGGGCTCCCGACCGTGCCCCGGGTCGAGCCCGCGGTATCCATCACGAAACCCCAGCACTTCCTTGACGCCGTAAAGATGATGCAGCTCCAGAAATGCCGACCGGATGACATTGTTCAGCCCCGGACACAAGCCGCCGCAGGTCACGATGCCCGCGCGCGTCTGCTTCGGATCGAAAAACAGCTTCGCGCGCGGACCGGCCAGTTCGAATTCCAGATCGCCGGCCGGTGAAGCGTCCGCGTCACGGAGGATGTGAAAGGGCACGCGGACGCGATCACTGACAGCATGTGAAATCGGAGAGGGAAAACGCACCTCACCCAGAGGGGTGACGTTCATGCTCCCATGAGCGGGGGAAGTGAACAAGGTGTCAAGCTTGTCGGCACTTCAAAAAGCAAACGAGCCGGGAACCTCCCGGCTCGTCGCGTGAAACGTAATTCCTTGTCGGCTCAGAACACCGGATCGCTGCCGTCGAGCATCTTCACCTGGTTGTGCTTGAAGTATTCCTTCTTGAGCAGCGTCATGGTCTTGTCGCGCTGATCGTAAAGGCGCTTCAGCTTGCGCGGCTTGTGCTTGGCCAGCGCGTAGTGCGTGAGCAACGGCATGGCAATCGTCGTGTCCGTGTAGCAAACGACCGCGTCGGGCAGCTTGGTCGGATCCACCTTGCCCCAACTGACCGCTTCGCCCGGCGTCGCGCCGGAAAGACCGCCGGTGTCCGGCCGCGCGTCGGTGACCTGGATGAAATAATCCTGGCCGACTTCGTTGATGCGGAGCACTTCCTGGATTTGCGGTTCGGTCTGGAGCATGAAGTTCTTCGGACTGCCGCCGCCCCAGAGCAACACGCCCGTCTTGCCACCCGCGCGCTTGGCTGCGAGCACGAACGAGGTCGTTTCATTCACGTCGATGGACGGATTCACCCGCAGCTTGTTGCCGCGCAGTTCCACGCCGGCAAAGTTCATGCCGATGGTGGAGTCGCCGGGCGAGCTGGTGTAGCACGGCACGCCCGCGCGATACGCGGCGGCAAGCACGGAAACGTCCTTCAGCTTGTGCTTGCGTTCCCATTCGGCGCAATACTTGCCGAGCTTGTAGTGCAGTTCCGCCGTGCCCATTTCCTTCTGGAATTCCGGCTGAATCAGCATGTCGCGGAGCAATTCGTCCGTGGCCATCAAACCGTCGGAATAAGGGATCACCACGTCGTAAATGCGGACGAGGTCGTTGTTGCGGAGATCCACGTCGTCGAAGCGGAAACTGCCCGTGTGCACTGGATAGTTCAGCGCGAAGTGCATGTCGTGATACAGATTCGCGCCCGTCGAAACGATCCAGTCCACGAAGCCCGCCTTGATGAGCGGGATGACGCTGGAACAGCCGAGGCCCGCCGGCGTGAGCGCACCCGTCAACGTCATGCCGATGGTCACGTCATTGCCGAGCATCTTCTCCGTGAACAACTGGCAGGCTTCCTTCAAGCGCGCCGAGTTGTAGGCGAGGAAGCATTCATCGATGACGTAGGTCAGCTTTTCCTTGCCGGTGAGATTCTTCGGCTGGATGCGCTTGCCCGCCATGTATTTCTTCTTGTTCGGGCAATGCTGTTCCTTCAGCCACGCAGGCATGTCGGCAACTTCTTCGCGATTCCGGATTTTTGCTCGTTCAGTTCTGGCCATAAAATCAATCAGGGTTTTGTCGAAAACGACGTGGGGCAACGATACGCAAGCAGCGGGCCTTGCCAATGCTTATTTGCTCACCGTTGCAGGCGACCGCGGAAACACACCCCGTGCACGGCTGGCGGCTGACCCCTGCGCGATGGGGAGCGATGGTGAGACTTGCGGGCTGCCCGATACGGCCGGGGTGGTCCGGAAAAGTTGTCCGTGCGCCGCCTGCTCAAATGCCCGGCCGTGCCAAAGCCCAAAACCGGCTGCCGTTTTCCAATATTGAAAACGCATTTCCGAAATTCCAGACTCAGAGAAATCAGACAAGGGAAATGGCACGCAAAGCTTCCTCCACCAAAGACTCCACCGCCAACCTCGGCTTCGAGGCCAAGCTCTGGCTCGCCGCCGACAAGTTGCGAAACAACATGGACGCGGCGGAATACAAGCACGTCGTCCTCGGACTCATCTTTCTCAAATACATCTCCGACAGCTTCGAGGAGCACCACGCGAAGCTGGTGGCAGGCCAAGGCGACTACGCCGGGGCCAATCCCGAGGACCCGGACGAATACCGCGCCGAAAACATCTTCTGGGTGCCGCCCGCCGCGCGCTGGAGCTACCTGCAAAACAGCGCCAAGCAGCCCACCATCGGCAAGATCGTGGACGACGCCATGGTCGCCATCGAGCGCGACAACCCGCGCCTCAAAGGCGTCCTGCCCAAGGACTACGCCCGCCCCGCGCTCGACAAGCACCGCCTCGGCGAACTCATCGACCTCATCGGCACCATCGGCCTCGGCGACAAGGAGAGCCGCAGCAAGGACATCCTCGGCCGCGTCTATGAATACTTCCTCACCCAGTTCGCCAGCGCGGAGGGAAAGAACGGCGGGCAGTTCTACACGCCGTCCTGCGTCGTGCGCCTGCTCGTCGAGATGCTCGCGCCCTACAAGGGCCGCATCTACGACCCCGCCTGCGGCTCCGGCGGCATGTTCGTGCAGTCGGAAAAATTCGTCGAATCCCACGGCGGAAAGCTCGGCGACATCTCGGTTTACGGCCAGGAATCGAACGCCACCACGCGCCGCCTGGCCATCATGAACCTCGCTATCCGCGGCATCGAGGCCGACTTCGGGGAAGAACACGCCGATACCTTCCGCCGCGACCTCCATCCCGACCTCCGCGCCGACTACGTCCTCGCCAATCCGCCCTTCAACGACTCCGACTGGTTCCGCAAGGACGACGACGTGCGCTGGCAGTTCGGCGTCCCGCCGAAGGGCAATGCCAACTTCGCCTGGGTGCAGCACTTCATCCACCACCTCGCCCCGCAGGGCATGGCTGGCTTCGTCCTCGCCAATGGCAGCATGTCGTCGAACCAGTCCGGTGAGGGAGAGATTCGCAAAGCCCTCATCGAGGCCGACCTCGTGGACTGCATGGTCGCCCTCCCCGGCCAGCTCTTCTACAGCACGCAGATTCCCGTCTGCCTCTGGTTCCTCACGAAGTCGAAGGGAGCGCGGACACTCCTGTCCGCCTCAGGGCAAAAAGAATTCATCCGCGCCCGCAAAGGCCAGACCCTCTTCATCGATGCGCGGAAGATGGGCACGCTCATCGACCGCGTGCATCGCGAGCTCACGGATGCCGACATCGAAAAGATCGTCTCCACCTATCACACATGGAAGGACGATGACCTCGCGTGGCGTCGTGCCATGGAAAAGGAAGGATGCACGCTGCCTGCGGAACCCGGCTCCGGCTACGCCGACATCCCCGGCTTCTGCAAATCCGCCACCACCGCCGAAATCGCCGCGCACGGCCACGTTCTCACGCCCGGCCGCTACGTCGGCGCCGAGGAAGTCGAAGACGACGGCGACCCCTTCGAGGAAAAGATGCCGCGCCTCGTCGCCGAACTGCACGCCCAGTTCGCCGAGTCCGCGAAACTGGAGCAGGCCATCCAAGCAAACCTGAGGGGGCTGGGTTATGGCGGGTAGAGACTTTCTGCCATTCGCGGAGCTGTTTGAAACTCCGCTGCGCAATGGACTTACCAAGCCAAAAGCCGTCCGCGGTGAAGGCATGAAAATGGTGAACATGGGAGAGGTCTTTGCTCATCGACGGATTCATAACATCGACATGGATCGCGTCCCGATGGACAGCAGAGAGCGGGAGAGCAGCTTACTGCGTGGGGGTGACTTGCTCTTCGCCCGGCAATCACTCGTGCTATCTGGCGCAGGGAAATGCGTTTTGTTCCAAGGAGACAAAGAGGATGTCACCTTTGAGTCACACATCATTCGTTGCCGTCTTGACCAGCGAAAGGCGGAACCAGTTTTCTACTTCTACCTTTTTCAATCGTCGCTGGGGCGTTCGCTCATTGAATCAATTGTCGAGCAAGTTGCCGCAGCGGGCATTCGCGGAAGCGATTTGGGCCGCTTGGCAGTCCCAGTCCCACCCCTCGCCGAGCAGAAAGCCATCGCGGCGGTGCTTGGGGCGCTGGACGACAAGATCGAGTTGAACCGCCGGATGAACGCGACGCTCGAGGCGATGGCGCGGGCGCTGTTCCAGAGCTGGTTCGTGGATTTCGACCCCGTCCGCGCCAAACTCGACGGCCGCCCCCCCCGCCGCCCTCGACCCCGCCACCGCCGCCCTCTTCCCCGCCTCCTTCCAAGACTCCGAACTCGGCCCGATTCCCAAAGGCTGGACTGCAAAGCCGCTTCCCGAAGCCATCGAAGTGAATCCGCGCCGCACGTTGAAGGCAGGAACCATCGCGCCCTACCTCGACATGAAGAACCTGCCGACCCAGGGCCATTCCGCCGAGGAAGTCATCGACCGCGAGTTCAGCTCCGGCACCAAGTTCCAAAACGGCGACACGCTCCTCGCCCGCATCACGCCGTGCCTAGAGAACGGCAAGACCGGCTACGTTGATTTCCTCGAAGACGGCCAAGTTGGCTGGGGCTCCACCGAATACATCGTCCTCGCCCCGAAGCCGCCGCTCCCGCCGCAGTTCGGCTACCTCCTCGCCCGCTCCGACGCATTGCGCTCCCACGCCATCCAAAACATGACAGGCACCAGCGGACGCCAGCGCGTCCCCTCCGAGTGCTTCAACACCTTCTGGCTCGCCGTCCCGCCGCCAGACATCGCCGAACGCTTCGACGAACTCACCGCGCCGCTGATGGCGAAAATCAAAGCCAACTCCACCCAATCTCGCACCCTCGCCACCCTGCGCGACACGCTGCTGCCGAAGCTGCTGAGCGGGGAGTTGCAACCAAACTCAATAACCTGACCATGGAATACGAAATCGATTTTTTACCAGTTGGAGAGGAGTCGAAAGGCGGAGACGCGATTTGCTTCCGTTATTGGGACGCCACGACTCCTCAATTTGTGGGCATCATCGATGGCGGGACCGCAGACGCAGGAGAGGCGCTCGTCACCCACGTTCAGAAATACTACGGCACGAAGCGCGTGGACGTCGTCATTAACACCCATCCGCATGCTGACCACACGTCTGGGCTCTACACGGTGGTTGAGAAGCTCGATGTGCAACTCCTCATGATGCACAAGCCGTGGGACCATGCGGTTGCTTTGAAGAACGTCTTTCAAGACGGGCGGATCACTTCAACGAGTATTGATGAACGTGTGCGGAATGCTTTGCAGCACGCCCACGACCTCCATGAGCTCGCGACGAAGAAGCGGATACCTATCGTTGAACCCTTTGCTGAAGGGAACCAGCCCTCCCCGCATATCCAGTTCCTGAGTCCGACAGTGAAATACTACCAGCAGCTTTTGCTGGAGTTCACTGCGACGCCGAAGGCCCCGACGTTGGAATCAATCTACGAGGCAATGATGAAGAAGGCGCAGAAGGCTGTGCAATGGGCGAAAGAAAACTGGAACACTGAAAGCCTCGTTGAACCGGTGGAAGGCACTAACGCCGAGAATAATTCTAGCGTAGTCACCTTGTTGTCGTTCGGCGACGAACGCTTTCTGTTTACGGCAGACGCTGGTGTTCCGACCTTGGAGTTGAGCTGCGCTGTCGCCGAAATCCTGAAAATTCCTCTCGCCTCATTCAAACTCGTTCAAATTCCGCACCACGGCAGCAAACGGAACGTAGGCCCAAGTGTTCTGAACAAACTGGTTGGTGTTCCAGTAGCTGAGGGGACAAAGAAATTCTCTGCCTACGTCTCGGTTCCAAAGAAGGGAGAGCCAAAGCACCCATCGAAGCGAGTCTGCAACGCGTTCACGCGCCGGGGTGGGAAGGTGGTCGAGACCAAGGGAACCATCAAATACCTGCACTCTAATGGAGTTCCCCTTCGCCCAGGTTGGGTGACTGTCGAACCGATGCCACTCCATCCCAACGTAGAAGAAGATGACTCCGATTAACATTATTACCGACGGCTACGAACGCAAGGCGCGGCTATACCCCGCGCTCTTGTTGATTGCACCTGTAGTCGGAACGGCGGTTGCCATGCTCACCGCGAAGTTCACAGGGCTTCAATCGCTGGCCGCGGGTGTAGTCGGGTGCGGCGGTGCGTTCCTTCTGACACAACTCGCGCGGGACTCCGGCAAGAAACACGAAGCCTCTTTGTTCGCGAAGTGGGGAGGATTGCCGTCCATCGCTATTTTCAGGCATCGCGACGTTCGCCTCGATGCCATCACTAAAGCCCGCTACCACAAAAGGCTGGCGGGACTCGTGAAGGAGGCGAAAGCCCCAACGCCTGAGCAAGAACAGGCGGACCCAGCCGCCGCCGATGCGGTCTATGCCGCTTGGTCGAACTATCTTCGCGTGAACACGCGAGACACGAAGAAGTTTGGGCTGCTGTTTCAGGAAAACGTGGCCTACGGCTATCGGCGCAACGTTTGGGGGCTGCGTGCCTTCGGCATCATGCTATCCCTTCTCAGCTTAGTTGCCTGCGGGATCCGGCTCTACTTTGTTCACTCCTCGACTGGCAAGATTGACGAGGCTTTAGGTGGTGCGGCGGCATTCGCGGCAATCATGCTCCTGCTGTGGCTCCTCCGATTTAATGCAGACTGGGTCCGCGTTCCCGCTGATGCGTATGCTGAACGTCTGGCGGAGTGCGCTGAGTCATTCGGAAAACCAACTGGAGCTAAGGAGGGCACCAAGAAATGAGCGCTGATAAGAAACCCGTTATTCTCTTCGTGGACGTTCTTGGTGTGCGCTCCAAGTGGCTCAGCGGCGGGCAGCCCGCCGCGGAAGCGGCATTTCAGGAGTTCCGAACCCTGATTGCTGCTTCTATGAAGGGGACTGTGTCCGAATCGCTCGTTCGCGGCGTGGTTGAATCGGACTCTGCTGCTTTGACGTTTTCGAGTCTTCTCCCAGCGCTGGAGGCAGCAAAAGCACTTTATTCTGCGGCTTTCCGCCGCAAGCACGGCCGCGTCTGGCTGCGAGGCTGCATAGTAAGCCTCGATGGACAAGATGCGCTGAGAACATCGACCACATTCTCGGGGAAGCTGAAAAGCATTGAACTCAACCTTTACAGCAAACCGTTGTTGGAGGCGATTGCCGTGGAGAAATCCGGGTTTAAAGGAATGAGGCTTTTGGTGGAGAGCAGTTTGATTACTGCCGAGGTGCGGGCGGCCGTGAAACAGCCAATAGGCCACCTCAATTTCATCCCGTTGTGCAAGCTCAAGGCG
Source organism: Verrucomicrobiia bacterium (assembly GCA_035765895.1). Taxonomy (NCBI): domain Bacteria; kingdom Pseudomonadati; phylum Verrucomicrobiota; class Verrucomicrobiia; species Verrucomicrobiia bacterium. The sequence continues at coordinate 85,918 of DASTWL010000033.1, forward strand.
ATGCGCTATCCCAAACGTATCGACGGACTCTTCGTCGACTACCTGTGGATGGCAACCGTTGAACGCGACGAGTTTGATGATATGAGAAGCATCATGGCCGTGCGCCTGCGTGGAGCTGCGGGCGACCCCGAAGAGTTCAGCCAAGCGGCGGCTACTCAGGTCGTTTTTCACGAGTGTGGTGCCATTCTTGGTTCGCTGGGCGGAAAGGTGCACTACAGGACGCTCCGAGACGCTGAACGAGCAGTTGAGGAAGGAACGCCCAACTCAAACCCCGAAGAATGAGCCTCACCGAATTCATCGTCGAAGACGCCGCCCTGACGTGGTTCGGGGAGCTGGGCTATGCGGTCGGGCACGGGCCGCAGATGGCTCCGGGCGAAGCGGCGGCGGAGCGGGAGGCGTTTGGCGAGGTGGTGCTGGTCGGGCGGCTGCGTGAGGCCTTGCGGCAGTTGAATCCCACCCTGCCCGACGAGGCGCGGGAGGAGGTATTACGGAAAGTGCTGCGCGTGGCGACGCCCTCGCTGGTGCAGACAAACCGGGCCTTTCACCGGCTGCTGCGCGATGGCATTCCGGTTGAGTTCACTCAACCGGAACCCTCACCCCAGCCCTCTCCCAGTGGGAGAGGGAGCGAGCAATACCGAGGCGGTTTTGATTTCTCGGGTTTGAAGGCGGAAGCACGTGAGTTGAGGGAGAAACAAACAGAAGCCGAGACGCTGCTTTGGGAGCTGTTGAGGGATCGCAAACTAGCGGGCGCGAAGTTTCGCCGACAACATCAGTTTGGCGAATACATCACGGATTTCTTCTGCAACGACGCGAAGCTGGTCGTTGAATGCGATGGTGCTCCTCACAGCAAGCCGGAACGAAAGAAGATTGATCAGAAACGGGATGGCTACCTGAAATCCCAAGGACTAACGGTCCTGCGCTTTGAGAACAAGCATGTGCTTGCCGAGCCGGAGGCAGTCTTGGAAGAGATTGCAGCACACCTCCCCTCTACCTCTGGGAGAGGGGCCGGGGGTGAGGGTGAAGGTGGCAAAGCCATATCCCTCAGGCGGAACATCATCGTCGTAGCGGATGAGGCTCACCGCAGCCAATACGACCTGATCGACGGATTGGCGCGCCACATGAGGGACACTCTTCCGAATGCCACCTTCATAGGCTTCACCGGCACGCCCATCGAAAAGACGGACGCGAACACGCGGGCGGTCTTTGGCGATTACATCAGCATCTACGACATCCAGCGCGCCGTCGCCGACAAGGCCACGGTGCCGATCTATTACGAGAGCCGCATCGCCAAGCTGGGCCTGAACGCCAGCGAGCTGCCGAAGCTGGACGCGGAGTTTGAAGAGATCACCGAAGGCGAGGAACTGACGAAGAAGGAGAAGCTCAAGACGAAGTGGGCCGCGCTGGAGGCGCTGGTGGGCGATCCGAAACGCATCGCGCTCATCGCCGCCGATCTGGTCGCGCACTTTGAGAAGCGCACCGAGGCGATGGACGGCAAGGCGATGGTCGTCTGCATGAGCCGCCGCATCTGCGTTGACCTTTACGATGCGCTCATCAAGCTGCGCCCCGAGTGGGCGAGTGCGAAGGACGACGCCGAAGCCGAGAAAGGCAAGGCCTGCGTGGTGAAGGTCATCATGACCGGCAGCGCCGACGACGGCCCCGAGTGGCAGCCTCACATCCGCAACAAGGAGAAGCGCCGCGCCATGGCGAACCGGTTCAAGGACAGCAAAGACCCGTTCCGCATCGTCATCGTGCGCGACATGTGGCTGACCGGCTTTGACGCACCTTGCCTGCACACCATGTATGCGGACAAGCCCATGCAGGGCCACGGACTCATGCAAGCCATCGCCCGCGTGAACCGAGTCTTCCGCGACAAGCCGGGCGGCCTGGTGGTGGATTACCTCGGCCTCGCCGATCAACTGAAGCACGCCCTCGCCAACTACACCGAGAGCGGCGGCAAAGGCGATCCCACCTACGACACCAAGCAGGCCATCGCCATCATGCTGGAGAAGCACGGCGTCGCCTGCGACCTGCTGCACGGCTCGGATTGGCGGCGCGCGGTGGGCGACGGCAAGAAGACCCTCCTTGCCCTGCCTGCGCTGCAAGAGCACCTCCTCGAACTCGAAGACGGCAAGACCCGCTGGAACCAGGTCATCACCGAGCTGTCCCGCGCCTTTGCCCTCTGCGCCGCCAGCGATGAAGCGACGGAGATCCGCGATGACGTGGCGCTCTTCCAAGCCATCCAGGCCGCGCTGAACAAGCAGCACAGCGGCAACCGCAAGACGCCCGAGCAGATCGACGCCGCCATCCGCCAGCTCGTGAGCAAGGCCATCACGACCGACGGGCAGGTGATCGACGTCTTCACCGCCGCCGGATTGCCCAAGCCGGACATTTCCATCCTCAGCGACGGCTTCCTCGCCGAAGTGCGCGGCCTCAAGCACAAGAACGTCGCCGCCGAGCTGCTGGAAAAGTTGTTGAAGGATGAACTCAAAGTGCGCGCCAAACGGAATCTGGTGCAGAGCCAGCTCTTCAGCGAGAAGCTCAAAAAGACGCTCAACGCCTACCACAACCGCGCCATCAGCACGATGGAAGTGATCGAAGAACTGATCCGCCTCGCCAAGGAGATGGATGCCGCCACCAAGCGCGGCGAAGACCTCGGCCTGACCGACGATGAAGTGGCATTCTACGATGCGCTCGCCGCGAATGAGTCCGCCGTGAAGGCGATGGGCGACGACAAACTCAAAGTCATCGCCGCCGAACTCATCACCCAGGTGCGCAAGAGCGTGACCATTGACTGGACGCTGCGCGAAGGCGCGCGGGCGAAGATTCGCGTGATGGTGAAGCGCATCCTGAACAAGTATGGCTACCCGCCGGACCTTCAGGAGGAAGCGGTGAAGACTGTGCTCGCGCAGGCGGAGCTGCTGTGTGCGGATTGGGCTGTTTAGACCGCGCGCTTCGTGGTCAAAGCATCGCTCAAAACAACGTCATCTGCACGCCGGCCGGACGCCGGTAATGCGCCGTGGATAGTCCGGCCCCGCGCTCGTTCAGCCCGAGCCGGCGCGTCATCACGTCGAACATTTGCCGCAACTGTTCCGCCCACACGCCTTCGCCGGTCATGCGCGAACCGAAATCGGCGTTGTTCAACTTGCCACCGCGCAGCGAGCGCACGCGATTCAGCACGTTGTCCTTGCGATCGGGAAAATGCCGCGTCAGCCAGTCGGCGAAGAGATCCTTCACCGCAAAGGGCAGCCGCAGTGGCACGAGTCCGGCAAACCGCGCGCCCGCGTCGGCGGCGGCCGCCAGAATCTTCGCCAGCTCGTGGTCGTTCAGCCCGGGAATCATTGGTGCCGTCATCACGCCGACCGGCACGCCGGCCTCGCTCAGCTTGCGGATGGCCGCCAGCCGCAGCGCGGGCAGCGAGGCGCGCGGTTCCAGCTTCGGCGTGAGTGCGGCATCGAGCGTGGTGATGGAGATGTAAACCGCCGCGCAGTTGAACCGCGCCAGTTCGGCGAGCAGGTCAAGATCGCGTGTTACCAAATAGTTCTTCGTCACGATACCGACGGGATTGCGGAACTCGGCAAAGACTTCCAGGCAACGCCGGGTCAGTTGCAGCCGCCGCTCGATGGGCTGGTAACAATCCGTCACGCCGCTCATCGCGATGGTCTGCGGCTGCCACTTCGGCGACGACAATTCCTGCCGCAGCAGTTCCGGCGCGTGGTATTTCACGACGATTTTCGTCTCGAAATCCAGGCCGGGCGAGAAGCCGAGATATTCATGAAACGGACGCGCGTAGCAATAAGCGCAGCCGTGCTCGCAACCGCGATAGACGTTGATGCTCGCGTCGAACGGGATGTCCGGGCTGTCGTTGTAGTTGATGAGCGTGGCGCTGGCGTCGGGGATGAACTGCGTGCGCGGCGCCGGGTCTTCGCTCGGATCATAATCCTCGAATTGCTCGCTGAACGTGGACACAAAGCGGTTCGCCGGATTCTCCGGCACACCGCGCCCGCGAAACTTGTCCACTCGTTCTGGCACAGGCGCAATCTAATGGGAGGCGGAGAAAATGCGAATCGTGACTGAGACCAGGCGCATGCTGGAGCAATGACGTGGCGATATCTGAACCGCAGAGACACGGAGACGCAGAGATTGGAACAACAGCCCATTAGCAAAATGTCAGCGGATTGACCATTGGGATGACGCGCTCTCCCAGCTTGATCCCGGCGTCTCTGCGCCTCCGCGGTTGATAATGGTTTCCTGTTTTCAAATCGTGTCTGGTCACTATCCTCCACAGACCGTTATGGCGAAGATTGAATTGATCACGAACCAGTCACCGGCGGAACTCGGCTATTCCATGCCCGCCGAATGGGAACCGCACGCCGCCACCTGGCTCGGCTGGCCGCACAACGAATCCGACTGGCCCGACAAGATTGACACCATCCGCTGGGTCTATGGCGAAATGGTCCGCAAAATCACGCAGGGCGAGATCGTCCGCCTGCTCGTGCGCAGCAAAGCCGAGGCAAAATTCGCCGCCAGCTATCTCAAGCGCGCCCATTGCGATCTGAAGCAGGTCCAGTTTGTTGTGCATCCGACCAACCGCGGCTGGACGCGCGACAGCGGGCCGATCCATGTAACCCGCCCCGCTCCGCGTTCCGCATTCCGCACTCCGCGTTCAGAAAAGGCGATCGTCCATTTCCATTTCAACGCCTGGGCCAAATACCGCAACTGGCAGCTCGACACCAAAGTTCCGGAGACCGCGGCGGCCCTGCTCAAACGCCCGTTGTTTGACGCGCAGTTCAACGGGAAGAAGTTCGTCATCGAGGGTGGCGGCATCGAGGTGAATGGCCGCGGCACGTTGCTCACCACCGAGGAATGCTATCAGCATCCGACGATTCAGGTGCGCAACAAGGGCATGACCAAGGCGCAATATGACGCGCAGTTCAAAAAGTATCTCGGCGTGAAGAACGTCCTTTGGCTCGTCGCGGGCCCCGTGGGCGACGACACGCATGGCCACATTGACGACATCTGCCGCTTCACGGACCCCAGGACGCTCGTGCTCATCAAGGAGACGAACACGAAGGATCCGAACTACCAGCCGCTCGCCGAAAACTGGGAGCGCATTCAGGATTTGCGCCTCGAAGACGGCTCGAAGCCCGAGGTCATCGCGCTGCCAATGCCCGCTCCGGTCCACTACAAGAACTGGCGGCTGCCGGCGAGCTACGCGAATTTCTACATCGCGAATTCCTGCGTCATCGTCCCGACGTTCAACGACCCGAACGACCGCGTCGCGCTCGGCATCCTCGGCGACTTGTTCAAGGACCGCCCCGTTGTCGGCATCCACGCGGTGGATTTGGTGCTGGGCTTCGGTTCGTTGCACTGCCTGACGCAGCAGGAGCCGGCGTAGAGCAGAACCCGTTCAGTCCTGCCACGCGGGCAGCTCCAGAATGAAGGTGGCGCCCTCGCCGAGACGGCTTTCGCACCGCACCGAGCCGTGCATGGCTTCAGCGAGGCGCTTGACGATGGAGAGCCCCAGCCCGTTGGACGATTCGCCGCCCGTGGGCCGGGCGCTGAGCCGGGTGAACTTGCCGAACAGTTTGCGCTGATCCGCCTCGCTGAGGCCCGGCCCTTCGTCACGGACGGAAACCATTGCCGTGGAGCCGTTCATCGTCACGCGGAGGTGAACGGTGGTCTTGAACGGCGAATACTTCACGGCGTTGGACAAAAGGTTGTCGAGAATTTGCATCGTGGCGTTACGATCGGCCCGGCACCAGCACGGCGAGTCCGTCTCCAGGCGCAGTTGGATTTCCTTGCGCGTGGCCGACGGCCGGTTGTGCTCCAAACATTCATGCGTCAGTGCGTGAAGGTCACAGCGTTCGAGGTTCGAGGTGAACCTGCCCTGTTCGATGGCGTTGGCGTCGAGCAGGTTTTTGATCAGGTGCAGCATGCGGGTGCCGGCGCCGACGATGTTGCCGAGCAACTGTTCCCGTTTCGTTTCATCGCGGCTGAACTTGAGCAGCTCCGCCGTGCCGATGACCACCGTGAGCGGATTCTTCAAGTCGTGCGCCGCAATGCCGAGGAATTCGTTCTTCTCCTGATTCAGGTGGACCAGCTCGGTGTTGGACCTTTCGAGTTCGGCGAGCGCCTGCTGCATTTTGCCGAAGGCCTGCTCGCGGCTGGTTTCAAAAATCACCCCGAGCAGAAACATGAACAGAATGAACCCGAGATAGCCGGCGGCGGACACCAGGCCCTCCCAGCGCGGGTCATACGCGGGCGGCAACGGCACGCCGGCGAGATTCAGGCCCACAATGCCGGCGCACGCCGCGAAGCTGGCCACCATCCACCGCCCCGCCGCCCCGCGGCCGAGCAGCAACAACGCGCACAGCGGCACGCTTGCCAGCCAGGCCAGGGCGTGTCCGGTCATGCCGCCTTCGAGACAGCACAACGCCGCAAAGCCGAGAATCAGAATCAGCACCAGCGCGTTCCCCGCGATGTCCATCGAGCCCGTGCGCCGCAGCAACGCGGGCATCGTCGCAAAGCCGGAGCTGCAAATCACAATCACCAGCGCACCCCAGTCGTGGCCGATCAGCAAATAGAACGTGGCGTAAATGAGTCCGAAGAACGCGCCCAGAAACCCGAACCGGCAAATCAGCCGCGCCCGCCGGGCCGCGTCCGGATTCTGGTCGCACGCCGCGGGAATGAAACGATCCGTCTGCCGCGCCAGTTGCCGGCTGAGGGCGCCCCACACCCGCCCCCCCAGGCGCACCGGCCGGTCCGGCCGGCCTGAAATCTCTGGAGCGGCCGACGGCGCGAAAGCTGAATCAAGATCGGGCATGGGCAATCGGGTTTTGAGACGTTGCCGGGCACAGGTGTCCAAGAATGATTCACGGGCCACCTGCACGGGCACGTTGCCGACAAGTCCAGCAAGGTCCATTCCGCCACCGCCGGAAGTCATTTCTGCTCCGCCGCCAGCGTCTGACATCACGCACCACCGGACAACTTTTGCGCTGCCGCCGCATCAAACGCGAAATAGTCGCAGGTCAGCTCCTCGCCTGCGCCTATGTCACGCAAGGCCACGGTGGTCACCGGCAAAACTGCAGCCGGCGGCGCGCCCGTGTTGGGCTGCACCGCGTGGTTCATGAAGATGGAACCGTCGCCACCGAGCACCCAGCAGTCACGGGCGGCGTCGCGGAAGGCGAACCATTGCACGTGCCGTTGCGCCGGGAGTGGAAGGGCGGCGACCTGGGGGGGCGTGAATTCGCGGTCCCATTCGTGCACGAAGCGCCACACCGGCGTGCCACGCGGCACGAATTCCTCCGCGAACAATCCCAGCCCGTGAATGGCGCTGGGCCGCACGCGCGTTTGAATGAGCATCATGGCACGCAATCTAGCAGCCCGCCGCCACAATGCCAGACGGCGGAGAGCTTTCGCCCAAACGCACCCGCAGTAGTCGCTGACAAATCATGATTACCCGGCTATGCTCTGGCTCACTTGAATCAGCGGAGCAGCCATCTCAAACGGTTGACCGGGCTCGTTGGCCGGTGGGCAAACCTGCTGGTCTGGCTGGGATTCGGCGGAGCTGTCCTGCTCGGACAGGCGGGCGGGCCGCCGTGGGTGCGGTCTACAAGTGCGGTGGACGTGTTCACGAACTTGTCCACCCGGCTGCTGGCCGCGGACGGCCATCCTTTTGGCGCCGGCAACATTCCGGTTTACACGAACGGCACGTTCGCCTTCTCGCCCGACGTGCATCGCGTGCTGCAGGTGGCCGCGAACATCTATGATGCTTCGACCAACCGCACGGATCGCGGCGGGCCCGATGCGCCGTTTCTGCCCAGCGTGTTTCGCCCCACTTTCGCTGTCGCAACCAACGGCGACATTTTCATCAACAACTGGCTGGAAGTGACGAATGCCGGCGACGCCGAGCTGGCCCAGCCGCTGGACTTGAACGAGCCCGATGAGCTGGCCCAGGTCCGCGCGGCAGGATTTTTCAGCGGCAACCTCTACGACGTGCCCTGGATTATTGGCGCCAAGAAGGGTTTTCCCAATTTCAACGAATTCGCCCTGCAAAGCGTGGCACAGATCACCCGCCGGCTGCAATTGCGCCGGCTGACGCCCCTGACACGGCCGATGGCCACCAACCAGATGTTCCTCGTCGGCATCTCGAACATCCTGGGCGTGGAATTGTGGCATCCCTACGTGTCAAACTATTCACGCGCGGTGCAGGTCATCGTGGCGGATGATCTCACCATCACCTTGAGCGCCACCAATGACGCGACGTTCGATTTCCGAGGCACGCAGCAGGTGAGCCGCATGACGATTGGCGGGGTCACCAACTTGGAGGCCGGAACCTGGCCCGGCACCGGCAATGATTTAATCAATGGCACCCGTCTCAGGCTAAGCTTCGTGATTCCGCTGCTGACCAATCTGGTCGTGCTGCAGGATTCCATTTACCGGACGGACTCAGGCCCCACGCCCTATTTCACAACGCAGACCAATTCGGGCGTCAACCTTTTGGACGGCTTCGAGCAAACCGGCCGTTTCCCGTTGCCGCAATTCCAACTCGCCGTCACCAACCGGATCCGCGTGCTGCTGATTGACACCGACACGCAGCGCGTCATTGATTGCGTGCAACTGGGCGGACTGATGAGCCTTCGCAATCTGAGTGAAGAACTCGGTGATCAAACCATTTTTCCAGTAGACTCAACCGAAGCTGCCCTTTGGGCTACAAACCGAGTCGGCGGGGACAGCATCTCCAATGCTCCGGCGGGCGTTATCAACCAGCTTCAAGCTGGCTTGGGCAACATCAATATTGTCAACTGGAATTCTTACGGCATCGCTCAACCATCCGGACAGACCAAACAAAAGGCCATCGACTCTTTCCGCGTTTTCTGCCGCCTGACACCGATTTATTTTCCCAACACGGTCAACACAAACCTGATCGTGACCGCGCCCTTCACGCCCACCCGCAAGACGTCGCTTTACCAGACGTGGCAGGCCAACGATCCGTTCGTGCATTTTCAGCGCGCCGACCTCCAGTCGATCACGGGCAGTTGGGGCCTGCGCCGCGAATCACCGAACGGCCCGGTCCTCGCCGTTCCGAACCTCGGTTCGCTAAACAACCGCTTCGAGCCCTGGGGTGGCAACCCAAGCAGCTCGCAATCTCTCGGCATCGTTCCGCCGTATGACCTGACGGTCAAAGACCCGCTGATCCGCTCTGCGGAAAACTGGCAATTCGGCGAGCCCGCTCCACTGGCGGTAGCCTGGCTCGGCCGCGTGCATCGCGGCACCCCGTGGCAGACGCTGTATTTGAAGGCGGCGAATGTTTCGCCAACGACATGGCAACAGTGGCTGGGCTTGTGGGATGCCGAGACAGCACAGCGCGCCCGTCCGGTCACTGACCGGGCATTGATCAACTCGCTCGTCGCCCTGCTAAACACGAATACGCCCGCTACCCTGCTCTCCCTCAACACCAGCGACAACAATGCGTGGCGGCAGGCGTTCGACGGATTGACCGCCATCACCAACACCGCCACGGAGGCGGAGCTGAATTATAGCCCACCGGCTCCACGCTTTGAAACCAACCTCATGACCGCCGCTTCGCCGCAGGCGGCCGTGCTGGCCGACGCCATCCTGCAGGCGCGGGCCGGTGTTGAGTGGCAGGCAGTCACCGACGTGCTCCGCACACCAGCGCTCACCGAGGACTCACCCTGGCTGAACCAGAGTTCGGCGGCGCAATTGCAATATGGCCTGTCGGACGAGGCCTACGAAACGCTGGCGGCCCAACTGCTGCCGCGTTTGCGCCCGGATTCAATCGGCGCGGTGCGGAGCCGTCCAACCGGCTTGGTGCTGACGTTCACAGGCTGCGACGCATTTTTCTACGTCGTCGAAGCCAGCGAGGATCTGGCGCATTGGTCTTCGTTGAGCACCAATTCACCGGAGAACGGCGTGATTGAACTCCCGCTGCCCGAAGTTCGCGATCTGCCTCGTCGCTTTTATCGCTCGCGGCTTCTGCCGTGACGGTTTGCGGCGTGGTTCGCTTTCCGCCCGGCTACAACTGATTTCCCAGCGCGGCGCGGTAGTGCGAAGGGGACAGGCCCGCCGTCTGGCGGAACTGGCGGGTGAAGGCGCTCTGGTCGGAATAACCGCAGTCCAGCGCGATGACGGCAATGGGATCGTTGGTCTCGCGCAGGCGCTTGACGGCGGCTTCCATGCGGATTTTCTGAATCAGCTGTCCCGCGGTGAGCTGGAAGATCCGCCGAATCCGCTGTTCGAACTGGTAGCTGGACAGCCCGGCCTGGCGCGCGAGTTCCTTCACGCGCAGGGTGCTGCCAAAATTTTGCTGCATGTGCTGCACCACCTTCGCCACCGCCGAGTAATCCTCGCCCCGCTCGTTCGCCGCGCGCAAATCCTTGGAAATCCCCACGAGCCCGACGACCTGGCCTGCGCGGTTCCGCAACGGAAGTTTGTTGGTCAGGCACCAGCCGCGGCCGCCGGTCGGATAGAAATGAAGTTCCAGTTGATTCAGGATGGGCGTGCCGTTTCGCAGCACACTTTCGTCCTGTGCGCGGTAACCTTCCCCCAGTGGCAGGGGAAAGAGTTCATCCGCGCGCCGGCCAATCAACTCCCGTTTGTCCCGCCGCCCGCAGCGTTCCACCAGCGTGCGGTTGACCACCACGTATTCGCAGCGGCGGTTCTTGATGAAAAAGACCAGGTCGGCCAGACAGTCGAACAAGGCTTCGCCGGTGAACGGCTCGGCCAGTTGGGAGAAAAGCTCGGTTTGGAGTTGCGCCGGGGTCATGGTTCAACCGTTGTGCCGAAATGTTAGCCGGGGCTCCACCGCCCGACAAGACACCAAGGGCGATGCCGGGCAGAATGTCAGTCGTTTCAGACCATGCCCATGCGCAAGGTAACCATCATCGATTCCCATACGGGCGGCGAACCGACCCGCGTCGTGACAGCCGGCGGCCCGGACCTCGGCCGCGGCCCGCTCGCGGAACGCCGCGACGCCTTCCGCCGCGAGCACGACCATTTCCGCTCGGCCGTCGTCAATGAACCGCGCGGTTCGGACGTCGTCGTGGGCGCGTTGCTGGTGGAGCCCACCGACCCGGCGTGCGCAGCGGGCGTCATCTTCTTCAACAACGTCGGTTACCTCGGCATGTGCGGGCACGGCACCATCGGACTCATGGTGACGCTGGCGCATCTGGGCCGCATTCAACCGGGCGAACACCGGATTGAAACCCCCGTCGGCATCGTCACGGCGACCTTGCACGCGAACGGTGAAGTGTCCGTGGGCAACGTGCCCAGCTGGCGCGCACAGGCCGGCGTAACCGTGGACGTGCCCGGATTCGGACCCGTGACCGGCGACGTGGCGTGGGGCGGCAACTGGTTTTTCCTCGTCGAAAAGCACGGTCAGGAATTGACGCTGGCGAACGCGGACCGGCTCACGGATTTTTGCTGGCGGGTGCGCCAGGCCGTCAACGCCCAGGGCTTTCCGGACGTGGATCACGTCGAGCTGTTCGGTCCGCCCACTTTGGCGGGCGCGCATTCGCGGAATTTTGTGCAATGCCCGGGCAAGGCTTACGACCGGTCGCCGTGCGGCACGGGCACCAGCGCCAAGCTGGCGTGCCTCGCCGCCGCCGGCAAATTGCCACCCGGCGAAACCTGGGTGCAGGAAAGCATCATCGGCAGCACGTTTGCCGGAAAATTCACCTGGCTCGACCGCGCCGCCGGTCAGATCGCACCGGTCATCACCGGCGCGGCGTTTGTAAATGCCGAGGCCACCCAGCTCCTCGACGAAAGCGACCCGTTCTGCTGGGGCATCCGGACGTTATGAGCAAACGCATCCTCATCGTGGGCGCCGGCGTCGTCGGACTGAGCACGGCTTACTACTGCGCCCGCCGCGGATTCAACGTCACAGTGGTCGAGCGCAAGCCGGCCGAGCGCGACGGCACGTCGTTTGGCAACGCCGGCATGGTGGTGCCGAGCCATTTCATTCCGCTCGCGGCGCCCGGCATGGTCGCGCTGGGCCTGAAATGGATGTGGAATCCCGCCTCGCCGTTCTTCATCAAGCCGCGCCTGGATGCGGGTCTGCTGAGCTGGGGCCTGAAGTTCTGGCGCGCCGCCAGCCCCGGGCACGTCCGCCGCGCCGCGCCGTTGATTCGCGATCTTTCGCTCGCCAGCCGCGCGTGCTTTGAGGAAATCGCCGCGCTGCCCGGCGTGGACTTTGGCCTGGTGAAACGCGGACTGCTCATGCTCTGCCAGACGGAACACACGCTGCACGAAGAAGCCGGCACCGCGGAACGCGCCCGGGCGCTGGGCATTCCGGCGGACGTGCTCGACGCGCGGCAGACGACCGCCCTCGATCCGGCGGCGCGCATGAACATTGCCGGTGCGGTGCATTTTCCGCTGGATTGCCACCTCGACCCGGCGCGGTTCATGGCGGCGTTGCAGGCGCAGTCGGCCGCGCTCGGCGTGCAATTCCTCTGGCAGTCCGAGGGGCTGGATTTCCGGGTCGAAAACCGCCGCCTCCGGGCGCTCACCACGGCATCGGGCGACGCCTTGGAAGCCGACGAATTCGTTCTCTGTGGCGGATCCTGGACGCCCGCGCTGGCACGCCGGCTCGGCCTCAAACTGCCGATGGAAGCAGGCAAAGGCTACAGCCTCACCCTGTCGCGGCCCCGGCGCGCGCTGCAACTCTGCTCCATCCTGACCGAGGCACGCGTGGCCGTGACGCCGATGGGCGACACATTGCGTGTGGGCGGCACCATGGAACTCGCCGGCCTGAACGAGCGCATCAGCCCGATTCGCGTGCGCAGCATCATCGAATCGTTCTGCCGCTATTACCCGGAATTTGAGCCTGCGGATTTTGACGGGATCCAGCCGTGGGTTGGCCTGCGACCGTGCTCGCCCGACGGGCTGCCGTATGTGGGGCGCACGGCGAGCTTCGCCAACGTTTCGCTGGCCACCGGCCACGCCATGATGGGCATGAGCCTCGGTCCGGTAACAGGCCAGCTCATGGCACAGGTGCTCGCCGGCGAACCCCCGGCCTGCGAGCTGACGCAGCTTTCGCCCGACCGTTATCAATGATTACAACCCCAACCGAATCCATTCTAAATTCATGAAGAAAATGAAATGGGCCGGCGTCATGCCGGCCATCACCACCGCGTTCAAACCTGATTACAGCGTGGACCACGCGTTCATCGCGCGCCACGCCCAATGGCTGGTCAAAAACGGCTGCACCGGCATCGTCGCGCTCGGTTCGCTCGGCGAAAGCGCCACGCTGCGGTTCGACGAGAAAGTGGCCATTTTGAAAACCCTCGTGGCCGCCGTGGGCGACCAGGTGCCGGTGGTGGCGGGCATCGCCTCACTGAGCACGCTGGAGGCGGTGGACCTCGCGAAAGCCGCGGCTGGCGCGGGCTGCTCCGGTTTGATGGTTCTGCCGCCCTACGTGTATTCGAGCGACTGGCGCGAAATGAAGGCGCACCTGCAACCGGTCTTCCGCGCAACGAAGCTGTCGTGCATGCTTTACAACAACCCGGTTTCCTACAAAACGGATTTCCTGCCGGAGCAAATCGCGGAGCTGGCCCGGGCCCACGCCAACCTGCACGCCGTGAAGGAATCCAGCGCCGACGCCCGCCGCGTGACCGCGCTGAAGGCGTTGTGCGGGGACCGGCTGGCGCTGTTCGTGGGCGTGGATGATTTGATCGTGGAAGGCATCCGGGCCGGCGCCACCGGCTGGGTGGCCGGGCTCGTCAATGCGTTCCCCCGCGAATCCGTGGCCCTTTACAATTACGCGCTGCGGGGCGAAAACAAGAAGGCCGACGCGTTGTATCGCTGGTTCCTGCCCCTGCTGCGCATGGACACCGTTCCGAAGTTCGTCCAGCTCATCAAGCTGGTGCAGCAGGAAATCGGCATGGGTCACGAGCGCGTCCGGGCGCCGCGCTGCGTGATGGCGGGCGCCGAACGCAAGGCCGCGCTGGCCACCTTGAAAGCCGCCCTGGCCAAACGTCCAAAGCTGTAAACACCATGAATCTGACGGGTCTCTCCATCCTCGGTCAAAGTCGCGTGCCGGCGGCCGGCGCGCCCAAAACCGCCCTCAACCCCGCCACGGGCCGCCCGCTCGGGCCGGATTTTTTCTGGGCCACCAACGTCGATGTGGATGCGGCGGCGCACCTCGCGGCGCAGGCGTTCAGCGAATTCCGACGCTGGTCCGGCGCGCAGCGGCAGCGGTTGTTGCAACGCGTGGCCGAGCTGCTGGAAGCGAACGGCCCGGCGATTGTGGAGCGCGCGCAACAGGAAACCGCCCTGCCCGCCGCGCGGTTGCAGGGCGAACTCGCGCGGACCTGCTTTCAGCTCCGCCTCTACGGTGAGGCGGCCGCAACGGGCCTGTGCGCGGGAGCCCGCATCGACCACGCCGACCCAAACCGCAAACCGCTGCCGAAGCCGGATCTGCGTTCAATGCTCGTGCCGCTGGGACCAGTGGTGGTGTTCAGCGCCAGCAATTTCCCGCTCGCCTTTTCCGTGGCGGGCGGCGACACGGCGGCCGCATTTGCCGCCGGTTGTCCCGTGATCGTAAAACCCCACCAGGGACACCTCGGCACTTCTGAAATGGTCGGGCTGCTCGTGCAGCAGGCGGCGCGCGAGACTGGCGCGCCGGACGGCGTCTTTTCCCTGCTTTACGGCGACGGGGCGAACCTGGGCATCGCGCTGGTAAAGCATCCGCTCATCAAGGCCGTGGGCTTCACCGGTTCGCGCCGTGGCGGCCGGGCGTTGATGGATGCCGCCGCCGCGCGGCCTGAGCCCATTCCGGTCTATGCCGAGATGGGCAGCATCAATCCGGTTTTCGTGTTCACCAACGCGCTGGCCCAGCGGGCCGGGGAAATCGCCACCGGACTGCACGGCTCGGTGACCTTGGGCGTCGGCCAGTTCTGCACCAATCCGGGCCTCGTGTTCATCGAAGCCGGCGCGGCGGCGCAGGAATGCATCGCCAAGCTCGCTGATCTGATCCGCGGCACCGCGCCAGGCACGATGTTGACGGCGGGACTGTGTGCGGCCTACCGGCAGGGCGTGGAAAAATTCACCCAGACCGCCGGCGTGAAATTGCTGGCCCGCGCGGAGGCCGAGGCCGGTCCGGGCGGCGCCCAGGCCGGGGCCGCGCTGTTCAGCACGACCGCGGAAACCTTCCTGAATCATCACAGCCTGATGGACGAGGTGTTTGGCCCGTCCACGCTGATCGTGGAATGCACCTCCCGCGCGCAGATGCTGGCGGCGGCGCGGCAAATCGAGGGCCAACTGACCGCCACCATTCACGCCACGCCCGAGGAACTCGGCGCCAATCAGGAGCTGGTTGACGTCCTGAGCCAGAAAGCCGGCCGGCTCCTGTTCAACGGTTTTCCCACCGGCGTGGAAGTGGCCCACGCCATGACGCATGGCGGGCCGTATCCCGCGACGTCCGACGGCCGTTCCACGTCCGTGGGCACGCGCGCCATCGAACGCTTTCTGCGGCCGGTCAGCTACCAGAATTTTCCCGACGCCGCGCTGCCGCCGGAATTGCAGGAGGCAAATCCACTGCGTCTCGTGCGGCTGTGCGATGGAAAGATGCAACTCCCGAACGGCTAGCCGCGCGCCTGAATCCAGCGCATCACCTTTTCCGCCAGCTTGTCGAGGGCGATCACGCTGAGGGCCAGGTGCTCCTCCCGCGTGTCCTCAATCTTGTTGTGACTGATGCCGTGCAGGCTTTGCACGAACATCATGACGGTGGGAATGCCGGCCGCCGCGACTTCCGCCGCGTCGTGCAACGGTCCGCTCGGCAGGCGGTGTGAACGGCCGCAGGTTTCCCGGATCGCCTCATCGCACAGTTCGATCAGTTCCGGCGCGAACGGCCGCGGGGCAATCTGCCAGAGACGTTCCCAGGAAACGTCAACCCGGCCCTCCCGGGCGAAGCGTTCACTGGCTGCCTTTGCCTCGGCCAGCATTTGGGCCAGTTGGGCGGCGTCCAGATGGCGCTGATCCAGCGTGATGCGGCATTGTTCCACCACGCTGGTGACAATTCCCGGCTTGGTGCTGCACGAGCCGATGGTGCAGACACCGGCGCCGCTGCGTTCGGCGATGCGGTAAATTTCCGGACTCATCCGGGCCGCCGCCAGAAGCGCATCCTTGCGCCGGTTCATCGGCGTGCTGCCTGAATGCGCCGCCTGGCCGTGGAACGTGATGGCGTGACGTTCCACCCCGAACGTCCCCAGCACGGCGCCCAGCGGCAGGTCCAGATCCAGCAGCACGGGACCTTGCTCGATGTGCAGCTCGAGGTAGGCCGCCGCACCGCGGAGTTCCCGCCCGCTGTCCTTCAAGCGCTCAAAATCAATGCCCACCTGCTTCAGCGCGTCCGGCAGGCGAATGCCGTCCTTGTCCTGAAGCCCGCGCGCTTCCGCCATGTCCAGATGGCCGGAACAGGCGGACGAACCGAACAGGCTTTT
This sequence comes from Verrucomicrobiia bacterium, assembly GCA_035765895.1. Taxonomy (NCBI): domain Bacteria; kingdom Pseudomonadati; phylum Verrucomicrobiota; class Verrucomicrobiia; species Verrucomicrobiia bacterium. The sequence continues at coordinate 102,378 of DASTWL010000033.1, forward strand.
GCCAAAGCGCGCCCCTTCCTCGTCTGCCCAATCGACGAGCCGCACGGTGACAGGCGGACGGCCGTGATATTGCGCGTTGAGGCGCCGCAGAATTTCCACGCCTGCCAGCACGTTCAGGCAGCCGTCCAGCCAGCCGCCGTTGGGCACCGAATCCATGTGCCCGCCGATGAGCAGCGCGCGGTCCGACTCCCCGCGCAAGGTGAACCACGTGTTGCCCGCGGCGTCGTCGTGGATTTCGAGCGGCAGTCCCGCGACCTTCTCGCGCAGCCAGGCGCGCGCCCGCACCCACGTGGGTGTGAAGGCGACGCGCTGGGCGCCGTTGGCGTCGGCGGTCAGCGTGCGCAGTTCCTTGAGTTCGGCGATGGTGCGTTCGGGATGAAGCGGAGCGTTCATGCGTCGGCAAGTTTCTAGTGGCGGACCCGTTTGCCGCGGGATTATGCTGCCGCGTTAAATTAAAATTGGGAGGGTAAAGTTATGCCGACGCTGGCCACGACTGTTGATGGCTTGAAACTACCGAACCCGTTTGTGATCGGTTCGGGACCGCCCGGAACCAATCTCAACGTCATCACGAAAGCCTTTCAGGAAGGCTGGGGCGCCGTCATCGCCAAGACGGTCAGCCTTGATGCTGCCAAGGTCATCAACGTGACACCGCGCTACGCCAAGCTCCACTCGGCCGACGGCCAGGAAGTCATCGGCTGGGAAAACATCGAGCTGATCAGCGACCGGCCGTTCAAGCTGTGGGAGGGCGAATTCAAGAAGTGCAAGGATCTGTTCCCCGACCGCGTGCTCATCGCCTCGGTCATGGAGGAATACCGCAAGGACGCGTGGGTGGAAATCATCGAGCGGTGCCAGGCCTGCGGCGTGGACGGCTTCGAGTTGAACTTTTCCTGCCCGCACGGGCTGCCCGAACGCAAGATGGGCGCCGCCATGGGTGAAAACCCCGAAATCCTTCACGAGGTGGTGGGCTGGGTCATGAGCGTCGCGAAGAAGCCCGTCTGGGCAAAGATGACCCCCAACGTGACGCACATCGAAGATCCCAGCCGCGCCGCATTGCAGGCCGGCGCCACGGGTATCAGCGCCATCAACACCATCCGCAGCGTCATGGGTGTGAACCTCGACACCCTGCGGCCCGAGCCCAATGTCGAAGGCTACACGACGCCGGGCGGCTATTCGAGCCGCGCCATCAAACCCATCGCACTCCGCATGGTCATGGAAGCGGCCCAGCTTATCCGGCGGGAATTCCCGGGCCGCTCTCTGTCCGCCATCGGCGGCGTGGAGTCCGGCCACGACGCGGCCGAGTTCATTTTGCTGGGCGCGGACACGGTTCAGGTTTGCACCGGCGTCATGAAATTCGGCTACGCGCACGTGAGGCCGATGTGCGACCAGTTGCTCGCGTTCATGGCGAAACACAACTTTGCCACGCTGGCGGACTTCAAAGGCCGCAGCCTGGATTATTTCACCACCCACGCCGACCTCGTCAGGCGCCAGGCCGAGCGCAAAGCGGCGCAAAAGGCTGCCGCCGGGGGCAAGGCGGTCAGGAGCGACGCCGAATGGACCGGCGACGAGTTCGTGAAACAATCCAACGCGTTGTCGCGTTGAGCCGGACGTCATCCGCCGCGCACACACCGACCCCGGGGAAGCTTATGGCCGCAACACTTGAACCGTGTCCGTTCTTCATCGGCGGCGAATGGGTGCAACCCCGCCTTGCCGGCACGCCCGTTTTCAACCCTTCCGTGGGCGAGGTCATCGCCGAATGTCCCGCCGGCACGGCAGCCGAGGTCAACGCCGCCGTGGAGGCCGCGCAGGCGGCTTTTCCCGCGTGGATGCAGACACCCGTGGTCGAACGGGTGCGGATTCTGGCGAGGTTCAAGATGTTGCTCGAAGAAAACTTTGAAGCCATTGTCCGCTGCAACACGCGGGAACACGGCAAGACACTCGTGGAATCGCGCGGCGACGTGAAGCGCGGCCTGGAGGTCATTGAATTTGCCCTCGGCGTCCCGTCCTTGATGATGGGCGAGGTGCTGGAAAACGTGGCGCGGGGCATTGATTGCGAAGCCATCCGCCAGCCGCTGGGCGTGTGTGCGGGCATCACGCCGTTCAACTTTCCGGCAATGGTGCCGTTGTGGATGTATCCCATCGCCATCGCCTGCGGCAATACGTTCGTCCTCAAGCCGAGCGAAAAGGTTCCGCTCACCGCGCTCAAAATCGCGCGGCTGCTGGAGCAGGCCGGGCTGCCCAAGGGCGTGCTGAACATTGTCCACGGCGGCCGCGAGGTCGTGGACGCCCTGCTCACGCATCCCAAGGTCCGGGCGATTTCCTTCGTTGGTTCCACGCCGATCGCGCGTTACATCTACGAAGTCGGCACCCGGCACGGCAAACGCGTCCAGGCCAACGGCGGCGCCAAGAATTACGTGATCATCATGCCCGATGCCGATGTGGAAAACACCACGCGCGGAGTGATTGAGGCCGCTTTTGGCTGCGCCGGCGAACGGTGCATGGCCGGGTCCACCGCCGTGCTGGTTCGCGGCGCCGAGCAGACCGTTTTGCCCACGCTGGTCGAAGCCACCCAACGCCTCAAGGTCGGCCCGACGGACCGCGACGCCCAGCCGGACATGGGCGCGGTCATCACCCGGCAGCACCGTGACCGCGTGGTGCAACTGATTGAAGCCGGCGTGGCGGAAGGCGCGAAAATTCCAGCGGACGGACGACGGGTGAAGATTCCCGAAGCGCCAAAGGGATTTTATGTGGGCCCAACCATTCTCGATCACGTGGATCACCAGATGACCGTGGCGCGTGAGGAGATTTTCGGCCCCGTGTTGAACGTGATGCACATGGAAGATCTGAACGACGCCATCGACCTGGCGAACCGCTCCTGCTACGGCAACGGGGCGTCCATCTTCACGCGCTCCGGCAAGGCGGCGCGCGAATTCAAGCACCGCGTAAAGGCGGGCATGGTGGGCATCAACATTGGCGTGCCGGCGTCGATGGCGTGGTTCCCGTTCAACGGGTGGGACGAATCCTTCTTTGGCGACCTGCATATGCAGGGCAAGGAGGGCGTGCAGTTCTTCACACAACTGAAGGTGACCACGAGCCGCTGGTTCAGCTACGGCGAAGAGGACATCTGGCACAGAGAAAAGTGACAAGTGATCGGCGATGAGTGACGAGCCGAAACATCGAACGGCGAGCGCCGATGGCAAGGTGCAGAGCTGTCGCGATTTGCTCGTTTGGCAAAAGGGCATTTCGCTCGCGAAGATGATTTGCAGAATTACGGCTGAATTTCCGCCAGAAGAAAAGTTCGGGCTCATTTCGCAAATGCGACGGGCTGCTGTTTCTGTCCCTTCAAACATTGCTGAAGGACAGGCTCGGCACACAAGCGGAGGATTTGTTCAATTTATTTCTCACGCCGAGGGTTCGCTTGCCGAACTCGACACCCAATTAACTCTCGCGGCGGGACTCGGTTTTCTTTCGACGCAAGAATCCCTGCCATGTGCAGATTCCATCCACGAACAGCGGCGCATGCTGAATGGCCTGCGCCGTGTTGTTAGTGGGCAGAAACCTGCTGCCCCAAGCGGCCAGAGATGACAACTTGTCACGCATCACACATCACATGTCACTCCTCATCAAAAACGGTGAAATCGTCACGGCGAGCGAACGCTACGTGGCCGATATCCTCTGCGAGAACGAAACCATCGCGCGCATCGACCGCGGCATCACGCCGCCGAAGGGGGCGGAAGTGATCGACGCGCGGGGCAAATTCGTTTTCCCCGGCTTCATCGACCCGCACGTCCACATTTACCTGCCCTTCATGGGAACGTTCGCCAAGGACGACTACCGCACGGGCAGCCAGGCGGCGCTGGTGGGCGGCACCACGACGCTGATCGAGATGTGCTGCCCGGCCCGTTCGGACGATGCACTGAAGAGCTTCGAGCTTTGGCGGGGCAAGGCCGAGGGCAAATCCGCGTGCGACTTCACGTTCCACATGGGCGTGACAAGATTTGACGCCCGCACAGAGCGGCAGCTGCGTGAAATCGTCCGGCGCGGCATCAGCTCCTTCAAAATCTTTCTCGCTTACAAAGGCGCGTTTGGCATCGACGACACGGAGCTGTATCGCACGCTGAAGCTGGCAAAGGAGCTGGGCGTCATCGTCACGGCGCACTGCGAAAACGAGACGCTCGTGACCGAACGCTGCCGCGAGCTGCTGGCTGCGGGCAAAACCGGCCCGGGTTTCCACGAACCGAGCCGGCCCGTGCAGGTTGAAGCCGAAGGCGTGCATCATTTGATGACCTTTGCCGAACTCACCGGCGCGGCGACCTACATCGTCCACCTCAGTTGCCGGGAAGCCCTGGCCGAAGCCGTCGCCGCGCGGCAACGTGGCGTGCGCGTTGCGGTGGAAACGCTCATCCAATACCTGACGCTCGACAAAACCTACGCCGAGAAGCCGCGCTTCGAGGGCGCCAAGTATGTGATGTCGCCGCCCCTGCGCGACAAATGCAACCAGGACATCCTCTGGCACGGCCTGCGCGACGGGCTCATTCAAACGGTCGCCACCGACCATGCGCCGTTTGATTTCCGGAAGCAAAAGGCGATGGGCAAAAATGATTTCACCAAAATCCCCAACGGCATCCCCTCGCTCGAGGACCGCATCAACCTGCTTTACACCCACGGCGTGAAGGCCGGCCGGATTGACCTGCACACGTTCGTGAATGTCGCCAGCACCCAGGCCGCCAAACTCTTCGGCCTTTTCCCGCGCAAAGGTGCCATCCAACCGGGCGCGGACGCGGACCTCGTCGTTTATGACCCGCGTTACCGCAGCCGAATCTCGGTGAAAACACAGCACATGAATCTTGATTACAGCGCGTTTGAAGGCTGGAAGATTGCGGGCCGGCCCAGCGTGGTGACGGTGCGCGGTCAGATTGCCGTTCGCGATGGGAAGTTTGTCGGCAAGATTGGTCACGGCAAATTCCTCGCGCGCCAACCGGGACATTTCTGAACATGCCTCCCGTGTCAGTTCCATGCGTGGTTCATCGATTTTGCGGTGTCATTTGTCCTTTACCTGGGGCCGCGCAAAGCGTTTCCCCGAGCCTGAAATCACATGAAAACTCCCGTGCTGCCCGCGTGCCCGCATCAACCCAAACCCTACACCGGCCCTTCGGCCGAGGAGGTGCTGGCCACGCGCCGGCAATTTCTAAATCCGGCCATTTTTCATTACTACAAGCGGCCGCTGATGATTGTGGAAGGCAAGGGCCAGTGGCTCTTTGACGAACAGGGCCGGCGCTATCTGGACGGCTTCGGCGGCATTGTCACCGTCAGCGTCGGGCATTGTCACCCGCACGTCGTGGCCGCCGCGCACGCGCAGAACGAAACCATCCAGCACACCACGACGATCTACCTGCACCCGGGCATTGCGCTTTATGCGAGGGAGCTGGCCGCCAAGATGCCGGGCGACCTCAAGGTGGTTTACTTCGTCAATTCCGGTTCCGAGGCGAACGACCTCGCGCTGCTGATGGCCCGCGCCTACACGGGCAATTACGACGTGATCGCCCTGCGCAACGCCTATCACGGCGGCAGCCAGGCCACGATGGGACTCACCTCGCATCACACGTGGAAATTCAACGTGCCGCACGGCTTTGGGGTGCAGCACGCCATCATGCCGGATACGTATCGCGGTCCTTACGGGAAGGACGACGCGGAGGCGGGCCGCAAATACGCAGACGATGTGAAGAACCTCATTCAATTCGGCACCTCCGGACAGGTGGCCGGCTTCATCGCCGAATCCATCCAGGGCGTGGGCGGTTCGGTGGTGTTTCCCGACGGCTATCTCCGCCACGCCTACGCCCACGTGCGCGCCGCCGGCGGTATTTGCATCGCCGACGAAGTGCAGACCGGATTCGGCCGCACCGGCACGCATTACTGGGGCTTTGAAACCCAGGGTGTCATTCCGGACATGGTCACCATGGCCAAGGGCATCGGCAACGGCTGTCCGCTGGCCGCCGTGGTCACCACACCGACCGTCGCCCGGGCCATCGCGACCCGCATCCATTTCAACACCTTTGGCGGAAACCCCGTCTCCTGCGCACAGGGACGGGCAGTGCTGGAAGTCATCGAACGCGAGGGCTTGCAGGCCAACGCGCTTAAGATTGGCCATCACCTCAAGACAGGACTCCAACGGCTGGCCGGCAAGCACCCGCTCATCGGCGACGTCCGGGGCCTCGGGCTCATGCTCGGCGTCGAACTCGTGAAAGACCGCACCACGAAAGAGCCAGCCCGCGACGAATGCGCCGCCGTATTTGAAAAGGCGCGCGACCTCGGCCTGCTCATTGGCAAGGGCGGACTCTGGGGCAACACGCTGCGCATCAAGCCGCCCATGTGCCTCACGCCGGCCGATGCCGATTTCCTGCTGGACGTTTTGGATTGCGCCCTCGCCAGCGTTTGATCCCCCAGCAGGAAGTCAGACCAATTTGTCCGGCGCCGGAAGGAAATGCGGTTTGGCTAAACCGGCAACCGCACCTTGAATGAACTTCCCCGGCCGGGTTCGCTGGTGACTTCGATGGTTCCGCCGTGCACCTCGACGATGGATTTGGTGATGGCCAGGCCCAGGCCGGTTCGGCCTTGCGCCGCCGTGCGGGCCGCGTCCGCCCGATAAAACCGCCCGAAAATGTGCGGCACGTGTTCCGCCGCAATGCCAATCCCCGTATCCGCAACAGTGACCACCGCGTGCCGATCTTCAAGGGCCGTGATGATGCGCACCTCGCCACCCTCGCGGTTATAGTGAATCGCATTCGTCAGCAGGTTCGTCACAACCAGCGTCAAGTGATCCGCGTTGCCGTGACACGGTGCCGGCGACAATGCAACGTGCAGGCGGACACGCCGATCTGCCGCAAGCGACTGCACCAGCGCCACGGATTCTTCCACCACCTGGGCCAGGTCCAACGGCTGGCGCCGATCCACGTCCGGGCCGGCATCGAGACGCGCCAGTTCGAGCAACGATTCGATGAGCTTGCGCATGCGCTGGGCCGCCCGCTGACAGGCTTCGAGGGTTTCCCGATATTCCGCCGGCGGACGTTCACGGCTCAACGTGGATTGCGTCTGGGTGAGAATCACCGAAACAGGCGTGCGCAACTCATGAGCGGCGTCGGAGGTGAACTGTTGCTGCCGGGCAAACGCCGCTTCGAGCCGGGCAAAGGTGTCATTCAAAACGGCAGCCAGGCGGCCCAGTTCACTCCCGGCCCCGCTGATGTCGATTCGTTGCGATAAATCGCCACGCGAAATGCGCGCGGCCGTTTCGCTGATGCGGTCGATGGGCCGGATGGCCCGCGTCGCAATCCACCAGCCGCCGGCCAGCCCGAGAAGCCAGACGCCGCCGCCCATGCCGGCGAGCTTCCACGCCGTGCGCCGCAACTCCAACAATTCCGCCACCACGGAACGACCGATGCGGATGATTTCTCCCGGCGGGGTCACGACCGTGACTTCACGGAATGTTCCCCGCAACTGCGCCGGCTCAGGTTCGCCCGGAAACCGCCGTCGCCCGTCCGCCGGCAGCGCCTCCCGTTCAGGCGCCGCCACCGGTCCGCGCACCGGCAACACCAACGCCTGTTCGGGCGCATTCGTGGAGTGGCTCAACTCATGGCCATCGCGCGCCCAGACGACGTAATAAAATCCGTTTGGGCCGGATTCATCGAAGAGATGCGCCTGCGGTTCCGGCAGCTGGAACGTCCGGCGACGCATTCGCTCCCACGGCGGCAACGGACCATCATCCGGCAGCGCCGGTTCCGCTGATCCGGCCGGGGGCGGCTGCGGAAAAGGCGGCTGGCCGGCCGCATTACGCAATGCCGCCGGAGGTCGCAGCGCACCGGCGATGGCGCTGACCCGCCGCTGCAGTTCGCCATCGATGCGCTGGAACAGCCGGCCGCGTTCCTGTTGAAACGCCAGCACGCCAAACCCGGCCAGCACGGCCAGCAAAATCAGGCCATACCAGAGCTGCAGCCGCCACTTGATGGAGGGCACGATCATTCGATGCAGTAGCCGTGGCCGCGCCGGGTGGTGATGAAGCCCGCGCCCAGTTTTTTGCGCACATTGGAAACGTGCACGTCAAGCAGGTTGGACAACGTGCTGTCGTTCTCATCGAACAGGTGCTCGTAAAGCTGCGTGCGCGTCACCACCTCGCCCCGATGCAGCGCGAGAAACTCGACGAGCGCATATTCGCGGGCGGTAAGCTCGACCCCCCGGCCCACCACCGTCACCGTGCGCGCGGCCGTGTCGATGGTGATGTCACCGAGAACGATGGTGTTTGTGGTTCTGCCGGCGCCGCGGCGAATGAGCGCACGTAACCGGGCCAGCAGTTCGGGCAGGTCAAATGGTTTGACGACGTAATCATCCGCCCCCGTGTCGAGCCCCTTCACCCGGTCGCGCGATTGATCGCGGGCGGTTAGCATGAGCACCGGAGTTTGTTTGGAGCGGCGAAGCCGGCGCAACACCTCCCAACCGTCGAGCCGCGGCAGCATGACATCCAGAATCACGGCGTCGTAACCGGTGCTTTCCGCGTTGAAGAGACCGTCCTCGCCGTTGTCCACGGCGTCGACCGCGTAACCCTCATCGCGCAAGGCGCGCGTCAAACCGCTGCGCAGGTCGGGTTCATCTTCCACAATCAGGAGTCGCATGCGTCGCTTGAAGCATAGCGCGGACCGGCCGCGTCCGCAGTTGAATTTCCGCCCGCAGCGTGTCACCCGCCACCTTAAGTTGCGATGAAGCCGGCAACCAAGACTTTCGCCCGCGCTTCATCATCCCTAAAGGTTGCCGGCGGTAAGCTGGCGGCGTGAAAAATGAATTACCTGAACCCGCCGCCAAAGTTGCCGCGTCACCGTTGACGCGGCCGGAAGGGGTTCGGCGATTCGTGGAAAGGACAAACATGAAACTGCAAAGCAAACTCTGGATGGCGGCGCTGGTGCTCGCCGGCACCGCCTTGTGCGCCACGGCTCAAGACGCCGGCGGCCCGCCCAACGAGGGGCCGGGCGGTCCCGGCGGCCCGGGCGGACGTGGCATGGGCCGCCGCATGATGCCGCCCCCGCCGGTGATCGCGGTGCTGGATGCCAATCACGATGGCGTGATTGACGCCGATGAAATTGCCAACGCCTCCGCCGCGCTGAAGAAGCTCGACAAAAACGGCGACGGCAAGCTGACCCAGGATGAACTGCGCCCGCCTCGTCCTGCGGGTGCCGGCCCCGGCGCCGCCGAAGGACGGGACGGAATGAACGGACCGCGTGGTCCGCGCGGCCCCCGCGGCCCGGGTGGATTTGGCGGACCGCGTCCGCCGGGCGATGGCCCGGACGGCCAGGCCCCTCCGGACCAAGCGCCGGAGAACTGATCCGCATCTGACCCACCGCCGGACTGTTCAACAGTCCGGCGTTTTTATTTGCACCGGCGCGACGCAAGGCCGGCAGCACGCCGGCAGGAAATGGATGACGCAAAAAAAACCGGGCCAATCTGCCAGAGGGTGGCGGATTGGCCCGGGGAATTTCGATTGGTTCAATAGCAAGCTTGTGTAGGACATCGACGCCAAACAGAACCAGCATCCGGCGTCAAAATCTTCAAAGAACGTCCCGGCTTGGCCGGAGGCAAACTTCCACGAGGGAAATTGCGCTTATGGAGGTTCGACTGCGGGCGCGAGGATTTGTTCAAAGTATTTTCAGGTATTTGCCCCCGCCGCCACAGTCCGGCCCGGGCTGCGGCGGTGGACGTGCATTGGCGGTGGTTCTCGCCTACACTGCGGCATGCGTTTGCCGGCTTTGTTAAGCGCCTTGGAGTCCCGCAACTACCGCCTGTTCTTCGGCGGGCAGATTGTGTCGCTCATCGGCACCTGGATGACGCAAACGGCCTCGCTGTGGCTCGTGTATCACCTGAGTTCCTCGCCGTTTCTGCTCGGGGTGGTGGGGTTTGCCAGCCAGATTCCCATTTTCTTTCTGGCCCCGTTTGCCGGCGTGTGGATCGACCGCGTCAACCGACACCGGCTCCTGGTCGGCACGCAGGCCGCGGCCATGCTGCAGTCCTTTGCGCTGGCGGCGTTCGCGCTCACGGGCACGATCACGGTGACGCATCTCGTTGTGCTGAGCCTGGTGCAGGGAATCATCAACGCGCTCGACATGCCCACCCGCCAGGCCCTGGTGGTGGAGTTTGTCGAGCGCAAGGAACATCTGGGCAATGCCATCGCGTTGAATTCGTCGTTGTTCAACCTGGCCCGGCTCGTGGGCCCGGCCCTGGCGGGCTTTGTGGTCGCCGCGCGCGGGCCGGGATTCTGTTACCTCGTGGACGGCTTGAGCTACGTGGCGGTCATCGCGGCGCTGCTGGCGATGCGCCTGCGGGAACGGCCGCCCCGCAAGGTGGCGCAGCATCCGTTGATCGAGCTGCGACAGGGATTTCATTATGCCTTTGGCTTCACCCCCATCGCGGCGCTCATCGGCCTGGTGGCGGCGATCAGCGCGGTGGGCTTCTCCTACACGGTGCTCACGCCGATTTTTGCCCGGGACGTGTTCCAAGGTGATGCCCGGACGCTGGGGGCGCTCATGTCCGCCTCGGGCGTCGGCGCATTGAGCGGGGCGTTGTATTTGAGCACCCGCCGGACCGTGCGCGGGCTGGGCAATGTAATTACGTTTGGCGGTGCCGCGATGGGTCTGGGATTGATCGGTTTTGCTCTTTCGCGCTGGCTGCCATTGTCGCTCGCATGCCTCACCTTGACGGGCATGGGCGGCGTGCTCCTGATGGCCTCCTGCAATACGCTGGTGCAAACCCTGGTGGACGACGACAAGCGCGGCCGGGTGATGAGCATTTATTCGATGGCGTTCACCGGCACGATGCCGGTGGGCAATCTGCTCGTAGGATTTGGCGCCGGCCGCGCGGGCACGGCCATCACACTGGCCACTTGCGGTGCGCTGTGCATCTTCGTGGCGGGACTGTTTTTCCGGTCACTCCCGCGATTGCGGGCCGTGGCTGCGCCCATTCTGGCCAGGCTGGACACCTCGGAAATCGAGCCGGTGGTGACGCCCGCGGCCAAACCAGAGGCGCCTCGCTGACGCCGGATAAATTAATACGGCGTAAACAGCACAACACACCGACAAAAGCGATTGGCCCGCATTCATCCGGTGCGCATCTGAGTCGGCTGTTGTGCGGCTGGAGCGGATGGTCAATACTCCGCGCGTGAAGACGACACGTTGGATGAATTTCTGTCAGTTCGTGCAGCGGACACGGCGGGCCCTGGATGTGCCGACGATGCTTCAGGCCAGGACCGGACTGGGCGTCGGCTTGATGCTGTTGGCCATCGGCGCCGGCGCCGCGCCCACCATCACCGTTCAGCCCGTGGGTGGGCAGGCGGCCACCAATGAATCGTTTGCGATGAGCGTGCAGGCCACCGGCACGGCCACGGTCACCTACCAATGGACCCGGAACGGCGGCGACCTCAGTGCCGCCACCAACGCCACGTTGTTGCTGACCAATCTCACCACCAGTCAGGCCGGAACGTATGCCGTCCGCGTGACCGACAGCGGCACCACGGTAACCAGCTCGAACGCCTTTTTGGTGATCAGGTCCCAACCGCGCCTCCTGACGACCGGCGTGATTTCCGGCGGCGGCCAGGCCCAGGTGGAAATCCAGTTGCGCGCCAACGGCCGGGAGCATGCCGTGTCTTTCTCGCTGGGCTACCTCACCAACGTGCTTGCGAATCCGGTGTTCACGCCCACCTATCCGGGAGCCGGGGCCACCGTCGATGCTACGGCAGCAAGCAACGGACTCGTTGGCGTGACCTGGCAACTGCCCGCAGGCGTCATGCTGACCAACGGCCCGGTTTCACTCGGCTACTTCACCTTCGATTTCACCGGTGGCAACAATCCGTTCGCCGGCGGATTGTATTTCACCAATGCACCAACCGATCTGGCCGCCACGGACACCAACGGGCTGGACTTGGTGCTGCCCGCCGCCGTCCTGCCCTCGGCCGAAGTGCTCGGCACGCCCACGCTGAACCGGCAGTCCGGCCTGTTCGAGCAATCAGTGATGCTGGGCAACGGCGGACCGGTGTTGTTGACGAACGCTCAACTGCTCGTTTACGGGCTGGGCAACGATTCGCTCTCGAACGCGATCACCTTGTTCAACGCGCAACGCTACGCCAGCCAGGACTGGAACGCGGACGGCGCTTTTGAACCGGTTCCTTTTGTGCAGGTCAGCAGTTTGACCAACGGCGAAACGCGGCTGCTCACGCTGGAATACTACGTGGGCGATCACATCACGATCCCGGCACCGGGGGTGCTGACGCTGGCGAGCAACGCGTGGACATTTGTGCCACCAGCGGGAAACCCACTGGCCGTAACCCGCGCACTCTATACGAATGGCGTGTTCCTGATTGAGTTCAACACGTTGACGAACCGGCACTACTTCATCCAATACGCCGACACGCCCGCGGATTTGATGGACAGCGCCACCGTGCAGACGGCCTTTCCCGCCGTAACCGGCACCGGCAGCCGCATGCAATGGATCGACAACGGGCCGCCGAAGACGGCTTCGCCGCCCACCAACGGCAGCCGGTTTTATCGCGTGCTGCTCCAAGGCCAGTGAACCCGCTTCGCTCTGAATCCATGAAGAAGACATTTTGCCTCTCCCCTCACCTGCCGATGACCCTGGCCGCCCTGGCGTTGGCCGGAACCGCCGCGCACGCCCAGGACGATCCTGAACCGTCCTGGACGGACGGCTGGTTCGTGCGCGCCGGGGCGCGCCTCCTGCTCAACGCAAAGGCATCCGTCTCACTGTCCGCGCCGCCGGCCGCCGCCACGATGTATGACAACGGCTATGTGCTGCCGGACAGCAGCGGCAACAGCGGTTCGACGTGGAACTGGGGTTATACGGCCGCCAGCCAGGTCAACGGAAGCCAGTTGAATTACACGCGGCTCGACAACACCGCGGCCGGCACGTTGAACGGCGGTAAAAGTGATGCCTCTCTGGGCGGCGAAGTGATTTTGGGATCCGAGCTGGTCCGGTTCGACATGGGCGAACGCGAGGCCCGGCTCGGATTCGAAATCGGTTATGGCTACAATCCCTTTTCCCTGACTTACAGCGGCATCGCCACCGGCACCGCCGCTTACACGCAAGCCAGTTACGACTTGGGCGGCATCGTGCCGCCGGAAGCGCCCTATTCCGGAACCTACGCCGGTCCGGGACCGCTGATCAGCACCGCGCCGTCGAGCAGCACGACCATCAATTCCGCGAGCCAGTCGGCGTATTCGGGCAAACTCGACAGTTCGCTGCACAACATGAAGCTCGGGCTGTGGCTGGATGTTCCGCTCAGCAAGCGGTTCCTGGCGGGCGTCAGCGTGGGTTATTCAGCGCTATATGCCGACACACAATTGACATTCACCGAGAACACCACCTACGCCGACGGCGGCATTCCGGTCACGGGCCCGGTCACGCGCAAGATTGGCGGGCGCGATTGGAATCCAGGTGGCTATGCGGAACTGCGGGTCAGCTACCAAATCACGTCGCACATTGCCGCCTATGTGAGCGGCGACTACCAATACAATGGCCGGTTCAATTTCTCCGGCGCCGGACGCGACGTGGAATTGGACTTCACGTCGCTATTTTCGGTCGGGCTGGGCGCGAGCTACACCTTCTAACAACCAGCCGCCTCGCGCCAGGACACCGCACGCCGGTTGCCGGTCTATGCCAGCGCCAGGTTTTTCAGGATGGCCGTCGTGGCCGCGGCCTTGTTGAGCGTGTAGAAGTGGATGCCGGGCGCACCGTTCCGCAGCAAATCGGCGCATTGGCGGGTGGCGTATTCGATGCCAAACGCGGCGCACGCCTCGTCGTCATCAACACGTTTCTCCAGTTCAGCCAGCAATGGTGCCGGCAGTTTCGCCCCACACAGTGCCGTAAAGCGTTTGATTTGCGCCGCGCTGCCGATGGGAATGATTCCTGGCACGATGGGAACCTTCACCCCGGACCGGGTCAGGTAATCTCGAAATTCATAGAAATCCGTGTTGTCGAAGAACAACTGCGTGATGACGAAGTCAGCACCACAGTCGATTTTGTGTTTCAGCCGCTGCCAATCCACCCGCTTGCCTTCTTTGCAGGCGATGTGCCCCTCGGGAAATCCTGCCACGCCGACGCAAAATCCGCCGAGTTCACGGAGCAATTGCACCAACTGATGGGAATATTCGAAGCCGCCCTCGGTTTTTTGGAACTCGCCCACGCCGCCCGGAGGATCCCCCCGAAGCGCCAGGATGTTGCTGATCCCCAAAGCCCGGGCCTGCGCCAAAATGTCCTTGGTTTGTGGCGCCGTCGCATTGACGCAGGTCAGGTGGGCCATGGTTGTCAGGCCATGATCCTGTTGGATGCGGGCCACAATCCCCAACGTCTTTTCGCGCGTGCCGCCGCCCGCACCGTAGGTCACGGAGCAAAAATCCGGCTGCAATTGACAAAGGGCCGGAATGGTTTTTTCCATCAGCGTGCGCTCGCCCTCGTCCGTCTTGGTGGGGAAAAACTCGAAGGAAACGACCGGCCGCCCCGCGGCCTGTTTCGCGGCGAAGATGTCGCGGATGAATTGCACGGGGCTGATACTGTCACAATGAGCCACAAAATCCAGCGCGGTTGAAGCGGAGCGGAAGAAATCGCGGCTGGATTTATGCGCCGGCCGGAACTAATGGTGGCGCATGGCCATGACGAAGCATTGTTGGAAGTGCGGCGCGGAATGGACGTTCGCCCGCGCCCCCGGACGCAGCGAAACCTGTGTCAGCTGCGGCGCCGACTTGAAGGTGTGTCTGAACTGTGTGAGCTACGACAAAACGGTGGCCTACCAATGCCGGGACCGGCGGGCGGACGAGGTGGTGGAGAAGGCCGCGGCGAATTATTGCGAATACTTTGACCTTGCCCGACGCGAATACATGCCTGTGACCGAAGGTCTGGCACGTGAGGCCAAGGCGAAGGACGCCCTGCGCAAACTGTTGGGCGATTGACACGCCTTTGCCATGGGCATTACCACGCCGCCGGCAACAAAAAAAAAGCCCCTCCCAGTTTTCCCGGGAGGGGTTTTGCTTAAGCGATCAATCCGCTTAGAACTTGTAGATCAAGTTGGCGAACAATCCGACGCTGGAGTCGGTAGAATCGTTCTTGACATAAGCTTCATCCCACCGGAGTTCCACGCGGCTGATGACGTTCTTCCACAGGTCGTATTGAACGGTGCCCGTGATTTCAGTCAGGTTGCCATCGGTGTGCTCATCCATCGCAACCGCTTTGCCATATTCGGCGCGGCCGTGGAGGCTGAGTTTCTCCGTCGCCTGGAAGGAGGCGTAAGCACCAAGCATCCATTGGTTGGACTTGTCGATGCCGCCCGCGTTTTTGACGTAATCAAACGCCAAACCAGCCTTCAGGCCGGTAACGGGCGTATTGAGCGTGGCACCGGCATAGTAGTTGACTTGGTCGGCGCCAGACTCTTCAACATCGCCGCCATTGTTCAAACCACCCACGACGCCCGCATACAGTGTCGATCCAGAGAGGAAGCCCAAGTCCTGCGGAGCGGTCAACGCGACCGACGCCAAGTAGGTCTTGTGCCAGGTCTCACCCGAAACGTATTCAGGGTCAGGGCGGTTATTGATGCCGGGCGACAGGGTGTTGGCCACACCAGCGGCAACCGAAACGATGTCATTCACGCGATAGGTCGCGAGAATACCGGTGTGTTCAGTGGGTTCAATGGCATAGCCCCAAGAACGGCTGAAGTTGGGGTTATTGCCCGACTCGAAGGTTTCGTAGCCAATCGTCGTGTCAAACACGCCGACCTTCCAGTCAATGCCGTTACCGACGGGCGTGCGCAGGGCAACATAGGCCTGCTTGATGCCGAAATCGGACGCACTGTAACCAATACGATAGTTGTCCTGACGTTGGCTGGAGTCCAAAGAGGCATTATAGCCAACCGCGTCCGGTCCGAAGAGCAGATCCACCTTGTAACCAGCGGCCCATTCGGACTCATCCATCGGCTTTTCGATGGTGAGCTTGACGACGTTCAGGTTAAAACCGTCGCTCTTGCCGTTGCGGAACGGAATGGCATTGTGAAGGCTGTTATCCTTGTCACCGACGTTCCATTCCACTGACGTATCGACGTAACCGCTGATGGTGGTTGAGGACAGGGCCGTCTGCACTGCGTTCATCGTGCTCTCGTCTGCCTTCACGGCCGAAGCGAGGCTGACAACGCCGACCGCAGCCAGACCCAAGGTCCATTGGTTAATCTTCATTAGTTCCTCCGATTTTTATGGTTGTATGTCCGTGCACTTGCACTGTTCTGGAGTAAAAACAGTTTACCCCACACACCCCAAAAGGTGTAGATGGGCGCATCAATAGGAGAGAATCCCCGGTTTGACAACTAAAAATTAAGAATTGGGCAGGGTGCAGGCGATTGAATGACCCATAAAATATTCATTATGAACGACATTACCAACAATTGGCCAGCCTGTCCGTAGTTTAGGCAGCGGGAAGCCCGGTCAATCTGGCATCGCCGGAATGAGAAGCCGGATTTGGCCGGAATTCTCATCGCCTTGAATGGCTGGAACACCGTCTGCTAGAGGGGCAGCAGGGAATTTGAGGCTTGGCTGGCACCGCCGTCGAAGGGCGGCTGAGGGCCAGCGCGTGAGCCCGCAAAGAACCCGAGAACGATTATGCCTTCTTTTGTTTATACAGCACGCGAAACGGCTTCGGGCCGGGAAATCAGGAGCTCGCTCGAGGCCGCCACGGAGCAGGCAGCCATAGCGGCGCTTTTGAACCGCAACCTTCTGGTCGTCTCCATCCAAGAGAAGGTCGGCAAGAAGGGCAAGACCAGCGGCGGCAAGGTGGCCCTCCAAGATTTGGTCATTTTCACCCGCCAGCTGGCCACCATGATCGACGCCGGTCTGGCGATGGTTCAATGTCTGCAAGCGCTGGCCGATCAGACGCAAAACAAGGTCATGCGCGACGTCATCAAGGACGTGTGCACGCGCGTCGAAGGTGGCGACAGTTTTTCCGAGGCCCTCCAAAAACACCCCAAGGTGTTCAACCGGCTCTACTTCAGCATGGTGTCCGCGGGTGAAAAGGGCGGTCTGCTGGCGGAGATTCTCGCCCGCCTGGCCACCTATCTCGAAAACACCGCCCGCCTGCGGAAAAAGGTCAAATCCGCCCTGATGTATCCCACCATCGTCACCGTGGTGGCCATCGGCATCACGACCTTTTTGCTGGTGAAGGTGATTCCGGTGTTCGGGGAAATTTACAGCGGCTTCGGCGCGAAACTGCCCGGCCCCACGCAATTCCTGATCAACTTGAGCAATTTCGTGAAGAGTTACTTCCTGCTCATCTTTGCCGCACTGGGCGGACTGATTTACGCGTGGCTCTATTTCATCAAAACCAAGTCCGGCCGGGAATTCTGGGACGCCAAACGCATCAAGCTGCCGATTTTTGGGCCGATTGCCCACAAGATCTGCCTGGCCCGCTTCAGCCGCACCCTCTCCTCGCTGATCCGGAGCGGTGTGCCAATTCTGGAAGTGCTGCAAATTGTCTCCCAGACAGTGGGCAATGTGGTCATGGAAAAGGCCATCCGGAGCGCCGCTTCCGATATTGAGCGAGGCGAGGGCATTTCCACGGCACTGAGCCGGCATCCGGTCTTCCCGAACATGCTGATTCGCATGTGCACGGCCGGTGAGCAAACCGGCAAAATGGACGCCATGTTGGAGCGCATCTCGGACTTTTTGGACGAAGAGATCGAAACCACCCTTTCGGGCCTCACTTCGCTAATTGAACCGTTGTTGATCGTGTTCCTGGGCGTGGTGATTGGCGGCATGGTGATTTGCATGTTCCTGCCCATCTTCAAGCTGAGCGAGGTGGTCAGCAAATAGCCTCGGATCCGGGGCCGTCCCGGAAGTTGCAACAACCGCCCTGCAACCGTTGGTGGGAGCGAAGAAATCGATCCATTCCAAGTGATTGAATTGAAATTATGGCAAAAGTGCTTCTCGTTGATGATGAGCTGACCATGGTTCAAATGGTCGCCGACCTTCTTCGGGAAGACGGCCATGAGGTATTCCCCTTTACCAACCTCGCGGCAGCCGTGGCGGGTTTGACGACCCACCAGCCGGACTTGGTGGTGACCGACCTTTACCTCGACAAGACCAACGCCCACGGCTTGGAAATCATCAAAAAAGCCCGGGCGCTCAGCCCACCGGCGGTCGTCATCGTCATCACCGGCTACGGTTCCATTGACACCGCGGTGGATGCGATGCGGAACGGTGCATTCGACTACTTGGAGAAACCGTTCAAGGTCGATGAACTGCGGATGTGCATTCAGCGGGGACTGTCTTACAGCACGGCCGTCAGCGAAACCACCTTCCTGCGGCGCCAGCTCAAAAAGAAATACCATTTCAGCCAGATCGTGGGTGCTTCGGCCCCCATGCAGGATGTGTTCAAGCTTATCGAACGGGTGGCCAACACAGACAGCACCGTGTTGGTGCTGGGCGAAAGCGGCACCGGCAAAGAACTCGTCGCCCGCTCCCTCCACTTCAACAGCCGCCGCCAGCACGCGCCGTTCGTCCCCATCAACTGCTCGGCCCTGCCCGAAGCGCTGCTGGAATCGGAATTGTTCGGCCACCGGCGCGGTGCGTTCACCGGCGCGATTGCAGATAAAAAGGGACTTTTCCAAGAGGCGGATGGGGGAACGATTTTCTTGGACGAAGTCGGCTCCATGTCACCGTTGCTGCAAAGCCGTTTGCTGCGCGTCCTGCAGGAAAAGGAAGTCCGCCGGGTGGGCGACAACGTGCCCGCCTATGTCGATGTGCGGGTCGTGGCCGCCGCCAACGAGCCGCTCGAAATCCGCATCAAAGAAGGCACTTTTCGGGAGGATCTTTATTACCGCCTGAATGTGATTCCCATTCATCTGCCCGCCCTGCGCGAGCGCACGGATGACATCCCGCTCCTCGTCGCCCATTTTCTCAAGCAAAAGGCCCGGGGCGCCATCGGTGAGCCCTTCAAAGTTTCCCGGCGGGCCATGGAAGTGTTGCTGGCCCACCAATGGCCCGGCAACGTGCGCGAACTGGAGAACGCCATCGAGCGCGCCACAACCCTTTGCGAGACAAACATCCTCCGGCTGGGCGATCTCCCGCCCTCGCTGCTGGCCAAAACCGGCGCCTCTCCCGAACAAGACACGGACTTGGAAACGGCGACGCTCCCGCAGGTGAACGAGCCGACCGCCTCACTCCAAACGGCAGGTGGCACCAACGGTTCGCTGACAGAAACAGCCACCACCCGGCCGCTGGACGCGATCAAACCCCTGAAAAACTACCTGCGCGAACAGGAGCAGTCGTATCTAAATCGCGTCATGGAAGCCACCGGCGGCGATAAGGAACAGGCCGCCCTAGTTTTGGGGGTCAGCCTGGCAACGCTCTACCGCAAGCTCTCCGGCGACGACCGGGAACCGTGAAGCCGGGGTAATTTCCCGCGTTAGCACGGTTACAAACTGTCATTTTGTGTTTCCCTCCCCCCCGCGGTTTCCTAGTATCCCCAACGCCGCCGCGTCGCGCGCGACGGCGCACAATCCGCAACTGAACTTGAATTATGCCATTGACTCATACTCGCGACCTGTTCGCCAAGGCGCTTAAAGGCAAATACGCCCTCGGTGCTTTCAACGTCAACAACATGGAGCTCATCCAGGCGATCGTCGAAGCCTGCGAGGAGGAAAAGGCACCGCTCATTCTCCAGATTTCGAAGGGGGCACGACAATACGCCAACCCGGTTTACCTCAAAAAGTTGATCGAAGCGGCCGTCAGTCTCTCCACCGTCCCGATTGCGGTTCACCTGGACCATGGCGACACGTTCGATCTCTGCAAGCAGTGCATCGACGAAGGCTTTACCAGCGTCATGATCGACGCCTCCCACGAGCCGTTTGAGAAAAATGCGGAAATCACCCGCAAAGTCGTGGAATACGCTCACAAGCACAATTGCTCCGTCGAGTCTGAACTCGGCCACCTGGTCGGCGCCCAGTTCGACGAAGGCGAAGAGGGCGGCGCCCATTCCACCAGCGGCCATTACACCGAACCTGATGAAGCCGTCAAATTCGTCAAGGAAACGGGCTGCGATTCGCTGGCCGTCGCCATCGGCAACAGCCACGGCGCTTACAAGTTCAAGGGCACCCAGCACCTCGACTTGGAGCGCCTCAAGCTCATCAAAAAAGCATTAATGGATGCCGGCATGGGCGATTATCCGCTCGTTTTGCACGGTGCCTCCAGCGTCCCGCAACACCTTGTCACCGAGGTCAACAAATACGGCGGCAAAATGCCCGACGCGCAAGGCGTGCCCGAAGCCGACATCGAAGTCGCCCGCCGGGTCGGTTGCACCAAGGTCAACATCGACACCGACTTGCGTATCGCGATGACGGCGGGCATCCGCAAGGTGTTCTCCGAAAACCCGAAGGAATTCGATCCGCGCAAGTATCTCGGCCCCGCCCGCCAAGCCGTGAAGGATCTGGTTCGCCACAAGGTGAAGAATGTCCTGTGCTGCGCTGGCCACGCCTTCGACTGATCATTTCGACGCCCACCAAGCCCGCTTCCCAGAAGCGGGCTTTTTTGTTGCCGGAATCCACCCGGAATCGGGCTATTATGACCCATATAGGCCGCGCACTATTCGCCACAATGCGCCATTATTGCCCTTTTTATCCAATCCGTTGCACGTCGAATTTTATACAAATACTTTCCCTTAAACATTTTATCGAGCGTGATGTCGTTTGGCATGCCTAAAGCAATTGGATTGAGGTGAGATTTGTTTAACAACAACGAAAGGATCAAATCATGAAACTAGTTCGCTTCCAAAGTCCGTTGCTGGCCGCGTGGCCGGCATTCAATCGTTTGTCTGATCTCCGCCAAGAGATCGACCGCCTCTTCGAATCGCCATTGGCGGAACTGGCGGAAACCCCTTCCTTGTTCGCCGGATGGACACCGGCCATTGATGTGTATGAAAACAAGGAAAACATCGTCATCGTTGCCGAGTTGCCCGGCATGAAGAAGGAGGACATTGACGTCACGCTGCACGAAGGGACGTTGAGCATTTCCGGTGAACGCAAGAGCGAGAGCAAAGCCGAAGCCGGCGAGACGTATCGCACCGAACGGTTCTTCGGCCGCTTCCAGCGCACCGTCAGCCTGCCCACGCCCGTTGCCGCGGACAAGGTGAAGGCTGATTACAAGGATGGCATCCTGACCGTAACCCTGCCAAAGACCGAAGAGGCCAAGCCGAAGCAGATCAATGTCAACGTGAATTGAAGAAGACACTGCCAGGCTGGCCATCCAGCAAACGCCAACTCTTAAAGAAAGGAATCGTCATGAGCAACGTGATGCAAAAGGAAAAGAATGAGGTTTCTTCACAGCCGAAACGGCAGGAATACGTTCTGCCCGAGGTGAACATCTACGAGGAAAAGGACGGCTACACGCTGGAAGCCGAAATGCCCGGCGTGAACAAGGATGGGCTCGAAATCCTGTTGGAAGGCACGGAACTGACCCTTGTCGGCCATCGCAATCCGCCCGCCATCGTGGGCGGCGTCATCCTCCACGAAAGCCGCACGGCTGATTACCGTCGCGTGTTCGAACTGGATCCCGCCATCGACACCGCACGGATCGCCGCCAAAATGAATCAGGGCGTGCTGACCCTGACTTTGCCCAAGTCGGAACGCGTGAAGCCGCGCAAGATCACCGTGAACGACTGAACGCGGTTGACATCGCCCTTCCAGATGGCAAGAGCGGTCCGGAAGGGCGTTTTGTTGGTGCCATCCGGATGTTCAAACGCCGGACGTTCCCGCCCTTGTCCTTGACGCAAACCTTTTCCGCCGGAAACCTGCCGAACTTTATGAGCCAAACTGAAAACCACCATTTTCAAGCCGAGATTCAGCAGTTGCTGAACATCGTCATCCATTCACTCTACACCGACAAAGAGATTTTCATCCGGGAACTGATTTCCAACGCGGCCGACGCCTGTGAAAAGCTGCGCTTCAAACAATCGTCCGGTCACACCGTGCACCAGTCAGACATCCCGCCCACCATCGCCGTAACGACCGATGACAAGGCCGGCACCATCACAATCACCGACACGGGCATCGGCATGACCCACGGTGAACTGGTTGAAAACCTCGGCACCATCGCGCATTCAGGCACGAAGGCATTCTTGAAACAATTGGCTGAAAACCAGCAGCCGGACGTCAACCTGATCGGCCAGTTCGGCGTAGGCTTCTACTCGGCATTCATGGTGGCGCGGCGCGTCACGGTGTCGAGCCGCTCCTTTGCGCCGGAGGAACAAGGCTGGCAATGGACCAGCGAAGGCGTCGGCGGTTACGAACTGGCCCCGGGCGGCGATTTGCCGCGCGGCACGCAAATCACCCTCCAGCTCAAGGACGAAGCGAAGGAATTCGCCCAGGCCCACACCATCGAACGCGTCATTCAACGCTATTCCAGCTTCGTGCCGTTTCCGATTGAGTTGAACGGCAAGCGGCTGAACACCGTGCAGGCGATCTGGGCGCGGAACAAGAGCGAGATCAAAGAGGAGGAATACAACGAATTCTACACCTTCGTCGGCCACGACCACGATCAGCCGCGGTTCCGCCTGCACTTCACGGCCGACGCACCCCTGGCAATTCAAGCCCTGCTGTTTGTCCCCCAACGCAATTTGGAAACGCTGGGCATGGGGCGGATGGATTCCGAGGTGAATCTGTATTGCCGCAAGGTGCTCATTCAGGCCAAGGCGAAAGGGCTGTTCCCCGAATGGCTGCGCTTCCTCAAGGGCGTGGTGGACAGCGAAGACCTGCCCCTGAACATCTCGCGCGAAACAATGCAGGACTCGTCGTTGTTGCAAAAGCTGAACAAGGTTCTCACCGGACGCTTCCTGAAATTTCTGGAGGAGCAGGCCGAAAAGGACGCGGAGACCTACGCAAAATTCTACCACGAATACCAGCGCTTCCTGAAGGAGGGGGTCGTCACCGATTTCAGCCACCGGGAAGCCCTTGGCAAACTGCTCCGTTACGAGTCTTCCACCCTTGACGCGGGCAGCCTGACCTCGCTGGCCGATTACGTGAAACGCATGCCCTCGGAACAAAAGGAGATTTACTGCCTGCTCGCCCCCAACCGGGCCGCCGCGGAAAGCAGCCCCTATTTTGAGGTGTTTCGCGAACGCAAATTCGAGGTGCTCTTCCTTTACGACCCCTGGGACGAATTCGTCATGGAGCATCTGAGCACATTCGACGGCAAGGGCATCACCCTGGCCGAGAAGGCGGACCTCCAGCTTGAGGACACCACGAAGGACGGTGCGCTGTCGCGGGAAACCGCCCAGGCGCTCGCGGCCTGGCTCAAGGAAACGCTCGGCGAAAAAGTCGGTGCCGTGCGTCCCTCACAACGATTGGTGGAAAGCCCCGCCGTGGTGGTGGACCCGGACAAGTTCATGACTTCCAGCATGCGCCGCCTCATGAAGGCGATGAAGCAGGGCGACAACGAGGCGGCCCCCGCAAAATACGACCTCGAAATCAATCCGGCTCACCCGGTCATCGTGCGGCTCGAAGCCATGCGTCAAAAGGATGCCGCACTTGCCGGCAGCGTGGCTGAACAGGTTCACGACAACGCACGCGTGGCCGCCGGCCTGTTGGAAGACCCGCGCACCATGTTGAACCGGTTGAACCAGCTGCTGGAAAAAGTTCTGACCTCCGCATAGCGGCGCACCGAACCAGCAAAAAACTCCGCCGGATGAATCCGGCGGAGTTTGCGCCCGGCCGTTCCGGTTCGTCTATTTCGCTGCGGCCAGCTCAGCCGTGAAGAGTTCCGCAGTTTTCGCGCGCAAGTCTGCCAGCGGGATTTCACCCTTGTCGGCCTTCGCGAGCAGCGCCTTTTGTGCGAGGTAATCCTTGTTCACCACGCCGGCCTTGCTTTGCAGCATGCGCCAGGCTTTGCGGCGTTCGACGCCGAACAGCACCATCTGGCGCGAGACGGCAAACCATTTGAATTTCCCGTTGATCTCCGCCTTGATGTAGCAGCCGAAGTTCGGGACGAAGCTGCGGTGTTCGGGATTGAACACGCGGCGGTGCTGCACGTCGTCCTGCGTGATGAGCGCGAGCATGTCGTCGTAAAACCGCAGGCCCTTCGCCTCCTCTTCCGTGATGCTCTTCACGTGCTTGCGGAAGCGGCCTTCGGTGATGGCCCAGTGCGCCACGGTGTAATTGTATTCCTCGCCGGTGCTGGCGTATTTCGTGCGCCACCAGTCGCGGTCCTGATTCGGATTGCCCTTGAGGTCGAAGGCCTCCTGCGAGGTCTCGCCGCGGCGCGGGTTGAACACGAACTCTGGCATGCCGCGCGCGTCGCGCACGAGCTTGGCCTGGTCAGCGCTCATGTTGTCACCCACGCCGTGTTCGGGCTGGCAGGTGGTGTAGGCCTGGAAGAACGCCGTGCCGCGGTATTCGAGGCCATCGAGCATCGCCTTGTAGAGCTTCGCGGCGTTCGCCATCGAGACCTGCGCGACGAACGGCGATCCGTGTCCGCTCGTGAACGCCTCGGCGACGTTCTTCTTCTCGATCAACTTGCCCTGCGACGCGGTGCCGAACTGGTTCATGTCGTAACCGCCGAGCATCGTCGAGCTGTCGGAATTCTGGCCACCGGTGTTGGAATACACCTGCGTGTCAAGCATGAGGATCTTCACGTTCGGCCGGTTCTGCAGCACGACCTTCGAGACGTTCTGGAAGCCGATGTCGCCGAGCGCGCCGTCGCCGCCCACAACCCACATCTTCGGCAACTCGTGGATTTCCTGCTCGGTCATCGAAGCGTCGTCGAGGTGCGTGAGCAGGAAGTATTCGGCGTCAGACGAAACTTTCTCCGTGCGGTCAAGGAGCGCATCGCTCAAGCGTTCAGGCACGACGGAACGGCGCGAATGGTTGAGGATAAGCGACTCGGCCAGCAGCCACGAGATGGTGGCGCCGTCCTGGAACAGCGAGTTCATCCACGGATACGGATGCGGGTTTGATGGCGGCGTCGAGCCGTATACGGTGTTACAGCCCGTGCTCGCGCCCATCATCATGACGGACATGCCGTTCGCACGGCGGCCATCCACGGCCTGCAACTCGCGGTGATTGAATGCGTCCTGCCGCAGCACGGCGACGAGGCCTTTGACGATCTGCTCGTCCGCGATGACACCATGCTTCGCCTCGTAATCCGCGACGCGCTTGGCAGTGTCCGGGTCATTCTCGCCACCGAGACCCATGATGACGTGGGCGAAACTTTTGCGGAACAGTTGATACTCCGCCTCGCTGCGCGCCTTGAGCGCAGCCAGTTTTTGCGCGCCGTCCTTTTCCAGACGCTCGGCCTTGGCGCGGAGGCGGTCAGCCTTCGCATGATAGATGGGCCGCATGTAGGCCTCGGTGGTCGAGGCCAGCGCCCGCAGCACGCTCTTCTCGCCGCAACCAGCGCACGCGCCGTCGCCGGAAACGAGCGCCTCGTAATTGCGTCGCACCATCAGGTGATTGCGGAGCGCGGCCTCGCGGGAGTTCGCTGCGTCGCCGTCGTTGTAAAGACCGAGGAATTTTTGCGGTGTGTCGGGCAGCAGGCGCGAGAAGATCTGCGCCGTGGTCAGGTCCGCGTTGAGTTCCTCGGTCTCGCGCACCATGCGGAGCGCGTCGTGATCGCCGCAGACCTGCACGCATTCACCGCAGCCTTTGCAAAGGTCACTGACAAAGATGGAGAACAAGCCACCGGCGCCGGGCGTCTTCTGTTCGAGCGAACGGAAGATGGCCGGGACGTTTGAGTAGGCCAGCGGCAGCTTGGCAATGATGCCGGTGAACTCGGTTTTGGATTTGTCGCTGATGCCGGCGAGCGCGGTGACTTCGGCGGCGATGATGTCCTTGAACGGCACGTTGGTCTTGGCCTTCACGGACTCGCTCATCTTCGCACGGGCGCGTTGTTCGAGCGCGGGGATTTCCGTGAACAGTTTTTTGCGGTCGGCCAGGTCACTGACGTAATTGCCCGCCGCGGTCTTGAGCACGGTGCCAACTTCCTGTGCCATGTTGGGCAACGCCGTGTCCGGGCACGCCGTGATGCACTCCATGCACTGGGTGCAGTTCTCCGCGATGTAAACCGGCGTCTCACGACGTGCGACATACTTGGACTGCGTGGCGCCGGAGCCTGCACCCATCACGCCGCAGGAGGCAAACGCGCCTGACGGCTGGTGGTAGCCAAGGCCTGCGCGGAATTCGCTGTCGAACTTGCCGAGCGAGAACAGCGGCAAACGCGCCTGACTTTCAGGCCGGGGCACACCCGTGGTGATCGAGCCGCAGCCGGCGGTCGGCAGCAGGTTATGCTCGCCAAGCGGCGTGACCGGCGGATTGCGCATCGAGGAGCGATCCGGGTCGGCCAGTTCGCCGTATTTGATTTCGATGACACGTGAAAAACCCTCCTGCATGACCGTCATGTTCGACGCCACCACCGCGTCACCGAAACGGCCGAACTTCTTTTGATACTGCTTCTTCACGTCCGCCAGGAACATCTCCTCACTGATGCCGTAATCTTTGAGGAACGCGCTGACGCGGAAGAACGCGCCGAGGAATGAGTTACCCTGCATGCGCAGCTGCAGCTCGGGCTTGTTCGTCGCTTTGCGCGCGATTTCAAAACCCGGCAGGATGAACACACGGATACCGTTGTCCTTCACGAACTGCCGATACTTTGCCGGGATGCGCGTCCACGCGGTCTCGGGCGTGTCGCTGGATTCCCAAACGAAGCTGCCGCCCTTCTTGAGGCCGTCGAGGGGGTTCGTGTGCGTGAACGCCTTCGGGTCGCAGCACAACACCACGTCCACGTGGTTCAGCTCGCAGTTCACCTTGATCCGCGCGGGAGCCACGGTGAGGTAATAATTCGTCGGCGCGCCCTTCTTCTCGGAGCCGTATTTCGGGTTCGCCATGACGAACAGCTTTTGCTTCAGCGAACCGTCGGGCTCGTGAACGGGATTGGCGTTCGTCAAATACTCGCCGAACTCGCCGATCAACTCGCCGAGGTTCTTGCCCGTCGTGATCATGCCCCAGCCGCCGATGGAGTGGAACCGCACCGCAATCGCGCCCTCGGGCAGCAACGACGGTGTGTCCTTGCTGATGGCGGCATACGGATGATCGATGCCCAGCGTGAAATACGTTTCGCCATCCGCCGCGCCCTTGCCATCCTTCCGCTTCGTCTGGCCGGTGGCGAACTCATACGCGCCCAGCGTGTGCTCGGGGCGAAAGTCGCGCGAACCGATGCCGTAGCTGCCGCGGAACAGGCGCGGCGTCTCGGCGGGTGTCAGCGCAGGAAGTGCGCCGCCAAACTTCGCGGCTTCATTCGCCTTGTTGAGCGCCACGCGGATGTCGCGGGCCAGCGGGTTGTCGCCGGCGAGCGCTTCATCGGTGCGTTCGAGGATGATGACGTTCTGCTTGCCGCGCAGCGCATTGATGACCGCCGCTTCAGGAAACGGACGGATGACGTTGATGTGAATGCTGCCGACTTTCGCGTTGCGTTGGTTGCGGAGGTAATCACAAGCCTCCTCGATATTGTCTGCCGCGCAGCCGAGCGAGACAAACACGGTGTCGGCGTCCTCGGTTTTGTATTCGGTGATCAGGCCGTAGAAACGCCCGGTCAGATGGCCGAACTCGGCGTAGGCCTTTTCCAGGAAGCCGAGGATGGGCTCGTTGAAATTATTGCGGCGGGCGATGACGCCGTTCATGTGATGCTCCTGATTCTGCACCGGGCCGAGCAGCAGCGGATTCTTCAGGTCCATCATTTCCGGCACGCGGCGACGCTTCGGACCGAACAGCTCCCGCTGCGCGGGCGTCGGGCAGTCAATCAGGTCGTCCGCTGCGCCAAGGAATTCACGGAGCAATTCCGCCTCGGGCGCGAGATACATGCGTTCCGAGTGCGTCGTGAGCATGCCATCCTGGATGTTCATGCCGGGGTTCAACGCGAGTTCGCAAACCTTGCGCAGGATGATCGCCTGATCGGCGGCCTGCTGCGCGTCTTTTGACATCAGCATGATCCAGCCGGTGTCGAGTGCGGCGTTGATGTCGTCGTGGCCGCAATGGACGTTCAACGCGTGCTTCGTCAGCGCGCGCGCGCCGATTTCGAGGACCATCGTGCACAACTTGCCGGGCGCGTGATAATACTGTTCCATGGCATACGCGATGCCCTGGCCGGAGGTGAAATTGACCGTGCGTTTGCCGCTGACCGCGAACGCCGTCGCACCGCCCTGGGCCGCGTGTTCGCCTTCGGTTTCAACGGCGACCTTGGGCTGGCCCCAGACATTGAGTTCCCCCATCGCGTAGGAGCCCTGGTAAATTTCGCCACCTTCGGTCGAGGGGGTGATCGGGTAGAACACACCGCCTTCGGTGATGCGCGTTTCAACATGCTGGGCGACGAGCTGGTTGCCATTACACGTGACGCGGACACCGGGATATTTGGGCGTGTGACGGGCGGCTGGGGTGTGGCTTGCAGGAGTCTTTGGAGCGGCGACTGGATTACTCATAAATTTTACAACGCTGACCAGACACAGAATCTGCTTACAGCAGCAGCCTGAACATAGAAGTGATTACGACGGGACACAAAGGAAAATGACGGACAAAAATTGCCGCACGCCGGGGGCCCGGGAAGCGGCTCGCCGCAACGGATTTTGGGGAAATTCACCTCCGCCTGGGCACCAGCCTCGATGACAGGAACGGAAACCCGGCAACAGCAAAAACTTTGGCCGGAGAAACGACACTACGGGAAGCGGCTTGGCGGCTTCAAGCAATCAAAATCTAACGGCGAAATTTTATCACTGGCCGCCACGACCCATCATGGGCACCTTGGGCGCATGGCAAGCTCTGGGAACAACGCGCTCGTGCTTGCCGGATTTTTTGCATGTGGGCCCAACAACAAACGCTCGCGACTGACCCGGCCGAATGGCTGGGCCGCTGGCATCCGCTCGCCGCGCAACTGGGCTCGGCGGATGACCTCGTCGCGCTCGCGTCCCTGACCGCCGCCCTCAATCTGCCGCCCATTGGTGATCTGCCTTCGCTTCGCCAGTTCCTCCGCGCCTACCACGACCGCGTGTTGCGCCCCATTGAACTGCCGGCCATTCGCCGCGCGTTTCAGCACGCAACCGCCTTCGAACTGCGCGAATTGATCGCGTTCGATCAGGAACTGGCACAGCACGCCGAACTGCAACCCCTGGCTGCGGCCAGCCGCCGCGTGGGCCGGGCGCACCTGGAAAGTTTGCGGCCGCTGCACGATGACCGTTTCGTGCGCCGCTATCTGGCCGCCGCGGACGAAGGTCGCGCGAACGCGTGGCACACGCTCGTGTATGGGGTGACGCTTTCCGTCTATTCGCTGCCGCTCCGCCAGGGACTGGTGAACTACGCGGCACAAACCACGCGCGGCTTCATTCAACTCGCCGTCTCGGGCCTCAATTATCGCGAAGCCGATTGCCGCGCGTTGTTTGACGAATTCTGCGACAAAGTCTCCACTGATTTGGATGCCGTGGAACTGGTTGCGGTGAAGTGACCCGCAACTTCCCCTCAAACCGCTTTCCGCGCGCCCCGCGCCGCCTCACCTTCACAGCCCCAGAGCGCGTTTCACCTTTTCTCCAAACGGCGGTGGCGGTGGTGAATCATACGTCACGTTACCCAGATTATTGGTGACGCCGGGCTGGCAAATGAACCAGGTCTGGGGGCCGTGCGAGTAACCGCCGCCCGTTCCCATGCGGATTTCACGGATCAAATTCAACTGCACCGGCGGGGCGTTCGAGAAAAAGAATCGCCCCCTGGCGTCCGTGACACAACCGCCCTGAATGTTCACAATGGGGTCGCCGGTATTCCAATCGTAGGGATGCGTCAAATGCAAGGGAATCCCGGCCATCGGCGTGCCGTTGCTGGCGATGAGCGTGCCTTCGACGCACGCCCACGGCGCGAGGGCCACCTTGAGATTCGCCGTGTCGGGCTTGACCTCCACTTCCGCCCAGCCATTGGTGTGCGCCATGAAGAGCGTGCGCCCTTCGGGTCGCGCGCCAAAAGCAAACCGTCCATCGGCGCCCGTCGTTTTCAGCCCAGTCGCGCTGCCGTAAAGCGACAGCGCGCGGTCGGTCAGGCCCGCCTGTTCCCGGGCCACGGCATACCAGATTTTCGCCCCCGCCGCCGGCTGCCCATCCGGCAGCAACACCACGCCACTGGGTCCGGTGCCCGTGCGCAAACGCACCATCAGCCCGTTGGTGGACAGCGGAAACGCCTCCGAAGTGAACGGCTCGTAGCCCGCGGCCTCGACCCGCAGCATGGGCACGCTGGTCAGTGGCTGGAAGTTCACGCGGAACTGGCCGTTGCTGAAGTTTTCCGTGCGCCCCACGTCCCACCACGGCAGTTCATTCCAAGGCGTGACCGGTTTGTGAAACGCCTGCACCAGTTGCTGCAAAAGGGGCTTCGTCGGCGCGGGCAGGGTGGAGGCGGGCGGCTTGCGGCCGGGAATGACCTGAAAGACCGGCACCGGCTTGCCGGTCGCATCATCCAGCACGGTTCCGCCGAGCACGATGGGGATTGGCCCGTTCGTTTCCGCGCCAAACAACGGACGCGCGCTCGCATAATCCGCCGGCGGCAACTGCCCGCCCAGATTGTTGTTGTTGTAATTGCGGTCGCCCGGTTCGATCTCGATGACCAGGTCGGTTTTGTCTTCGTTGAGCAGACCGCACAGCCGCCACGGATTCCAGTTGTCGAGACTGCGGTTCGCGCCGGTGAATCGCCATTTGTTCTGGTTGGCAGAAATCTCCACCAGGCCGGGCACGACGCCGTCGAAGGCGAACCTGCCGTCCGGGTCCACCGTGGCTGATTGCGAGTCCCAATACGTGTCGGCGCCGAGGGTAAGCTGCAATCCGGCGGGCAGGGGCGCACCATCGCGCGTGCGCACTTCGCCGGCGAGGCGACACGCGGCACCCACGTCGAGATCGCCCAGGTCGTTGGTTTCCCCAATGCCCGCCGAGGTGAACTGCCGCGGCCGCAGCGCGCCAAAGTTCTTGAACGAACCCATCTGCCCGTGCAACCACCAGGAAATGTGTGCCGGCAGATGCGCGAAGCTGAAAACGCCCGCCGCATCCGTGGTGGCCTCGTAATGGCCGGCGAACACCTCCGAACTCCGCTCCACGCCAGACACGCCCACGCGCACGTTCGCCAGTGGTTTGCCGTCGAGCAGCACGCGACCCCGCACCATCGCCCCCACGTCGAGGGTGACGGTTTGCGTGACATTGCTCACATCGAGCCACGTCTTGCGCGGCGCCAAACCCGGAGCCGCGAACTCCAATTGGACGGCACTGAACGGCCGCGTGCGGCTGAGTTCCAGTTCGCCGTGGGCATCCGTGGCCAGGTATTCCGGAAAATCCTGCGGGCCGCCATACGACGTGCCGCCTGCGTAGCGCACGCCGCCCACCTCGGCCACGGCGGCCACCACCGGTTGGCCCGCGCCGTCCACGACACGAACCCGCACGACAAAACTGTTCGTTGCGGGCCGGTATTCCCGCAGCCGGATTTCAATGGTAGCGGACTTCGGATCCGCGCCGTTGAAAAACGTCGCGTCATATCCCGGCGCCAACGCGACGACGTGATAAAGCTGGTTGTCCGCCAGGTTGGTCAGCGCAAAGCGGCCCGCGGCGTCGCTGTAGGCAGCCGGGCTGCTCACCGTGGCCAGGCGACTGGCCTGCCAGCTCGAGGTGTTGAAGGCCCGCGTGGCCACCACCCGCACCGTGGCATTGGCGACCGGCTCGCCCGTCCACGTGCGCACCACGCCCGCCAGCTGCGCGGGTGCACCGGTGCGGCGGCGCAAATCCGGAAACGGCGCCGCCGGCAATTCCACCGTGTCCGGTTCGCGGTGCGCCTCCGTCCCGGCCAAGGTAATCCCGGCAATCACCGGCGGGCATTTGGCCTGCGGCGCCTCGAACGTGAGTGCGCGCACGGCCTTCGCCGGATGGGGATTGTCGAGCGTCACGTGATACAGCCGCGCGTAACGGTCCGATGCCGCGAGCGGCGCGGACTGGCCGGCCCAGGCGAGCGCGGCGTGATTCGTGTCCCGCAACGGCCGTTCGGTCTTGTGCAACGCGGCGTCCCAACGGCGGAGTTGATCACCAAAGGCGAGTTCCTGCGTCGCGTCACCGCCGTCTGCATACGCCAGCCGCACCCGCAGCACGACGTTGCTCTCCGGCGCACTGCCAGCCAGCGTGGCCAGCAGATGCAGGCGCGCAAACGTCGCATCAACAGGCACGATGATCCGGTTCGTCGCCGCACCCGCGCCGTCCGGGATTTCCACGCTGCCCGCCAGGTGAAAGGGCACGCCGTCAATGACCTGTTCCCCGACCGGCAGCAGGCCCGCCACCTCGTTCTGCTCCAGGACGGTGTGGTTCGTGAATGCCGTGAGATCCGCGGTCTGCCAGCCGGCAGCGGCAACCACCCGGAAAGCGGCCACCAGCGTGGCACTCAAACCGACCAGCGCACGTGTGTTCATGGGGGAAACTCCGGCGCGCATTGTTAAACGGGAGACCTCCGCTTGAACAGGAGGAAAAACAGGCGCCCGCATCCGGCCAGTCCGTCTCACTGCCAATTTTGCAACTCCGTGACAACTGCGGCTTGCGGTGCGTCCAAGCTTGGCGGCAAATAGAACGCACATGGCCCTGACACGAACGCAACGACATGCCCGGGTGGTTTGGGTGGCCCGGTTGTTGTTGTTCGTGATTCTGCTCCTGGGCGCGGCCGGCGTTCTCCTGCTGCGCCAGGACAAGGCGCAGGCACGGCGTGATGCGGAGTTGGTGGCGGAGGCGCTCGCCAGCTCATTGGCCAACGACTGTCGCAATGAATTCAGCGACGCGCTGGAGCATTACACCTCCGGGGCCGAAGCCGGGCGCAACCACCTCTTTCAGATAATGCTCGCGGGCACTGACACAAACACCCCGGCGGACCTCTGGCAATTCTCCGCCGGGCGACTCAACGGGCTGCCGCGTCCGCAGAACATCGTGTCGGGCGGGGCACCGGCCGCGCCGCCCGAGTATTTGAGCCCGCCGTCACCGCCCGACTGGCTCCTCCAGGCCTCACCGGCATGGCGCGCCGAACTGGAACGGACCGAGCAACTCCTCCAATCCTCAGGCGATGCCGGCGAGGCCATGAGCCAGTTGCAACAAAGCGCCGGAACTCCCGAACAGCGCGCCCTCATCCAATTGCTGGACGCACTCCACCGCGGCGGGAGCGAAGACGAGAAAGCGGGACGGCTCTCCGCCCTGGCGGCCGCGCAATGGCCGGCCACAACGCCCAGCGGCGTTCAAATCGGCGACGTCGCATTGTTCCAGGCCACCCACGAAGCAAAATCAGACCAGCTCCTGGGCCAACTCCTGTCAGAGCTGGTGGCGGTTGGCTATCGTCATCCGTCGTTTATGACCGAACGGTTGCTCGGTGAATTTGCCAGGCGCGCAGCGCATGGTCATCCCGGTCTGAGCAATCGCCTGGAAGCAGCGCAAACCCTGTGGGCGATGGATAAAAACACCTGGCCGTTGCTCCGCCAGTGGAATGCGAACGGCCGCCAACGGTCCGCCCTCATTTCGGACGGCACAGAGCCGGGCGGGTATTACGCCTTCAGCGAGCCGTCGCCCTTCGTGCTGACCAACATCACGGTCAACCACCAAACCGCCACGTCCACGACCAACGTTTCCTCGGGCAACAATTACCGCGTCTCCATTGTTCCCGCCTCCGAATTTGCCGCCGCTGCCGGGCGTGTGGGGAAAAAGGCGGCGGCACATTGGCCGGCGTATTTGTCGGCGGACGTCGAAATGTTGGGCCGACGATTCGACCTGACTCCTTGGGCGGGCGGCGAACCGCAGCTCGCCAACACACCACCGCCGCTCAGCAGCAAGACGGTCACCGGCATGAGCACCGCCGGACGCCTGGCCCTGACGGTCAACGTGCACCTGGCCCATCCCTCGGTTCTCTACACAAAACAACGTCAGCGGCTGATGCTCTTCAGCTCGCTCATTCTGCTGGCGACCCTGGTGGCCGTGCTGGGCGTGTGGCAGTTGCAAAAGACGCTTCAATCACAACTCGCGCTCAACGAACAGAAATCCAACTTCGTTTCCAGCGTGTCGCATGAGTTGCGGGCGCCAATCGCGTCGGTGCGGTTGATGGCGGAGAGCCTCGAGCGCGGCAACGTCACCGAGCCGGCCAAGCAGCGCGAGTATTTCCATTTCATCGGCCAGGAATGTCGCCGGCTCTCGGCGCTCATCGCCAACGTGCTCGACTTCGCCCGCATCGAACAGGGCCGCAAACAATACGAATTCGAACCCACCGATCTGCGCGCGCTCGTCGAGACGACCGTGAAACTCATGGAGCCGTATGCCTCGGAGAAGGGCGTGAAGTTGAAATTGGAAACACCGAACATCCAACATCGAACATTCAAATTCGAATGTGGGGACAACCCCTCACCCGGCCTGTCGGCCACCCTCTCCCCATCCGATGGGGAGACGGACGGGGTGAGAGGCAGCCTCGAACTCAACGTGGACGGCCGCGCCATTCAGCAGGCGCTCGTGAACCTGATCGACAACGCCATCAAACATTCGCCGGCCGGCGAAGCCGTGGTGGTGACACTGGATGCCGGCGATTCGGGGCAACCCACCCCTGACCCCTCCAAGGAGGGGAACCAGGCAAGTGCGCCGCTCTCATTCCGCACTCTGCGTTCCGCGTTCCGCGTTTCAGTCAGTGACCACGGTCCCGGCATTCCGGCGTCCGAACACGAAAGGATTTTTGAGCGATTCCACCGGCTTGGTTCCGAACTGCGCCGCGAGACGCAGGGCGTCGGTATCGGCTTGAGCATCGTGAAGCACATCGTCGAAGCGCACGGCGGGCGCGTGCTCGTCGAAAGCGAAGTCGGCCAAGGCAGCAAATTTACAATTGAATTGCCTGTGTCAGCCACAGAGGTGCAGAGGCACAGAGAGAGGATTTGAACAATCTCTGCGTCTCTGTGCCTCTGTGGCAAAGAATATGTCGCGCATCCTGATCATCGAAGACGAATTGCCCATGCGGCGCGGGCTGGAGGATTGCCTCGCCGCCGAAGGTTATCGCGTGTTCAGCGCCGCCGACGGCGAAGCCGGATTGCAACGTGCGCTCGCCGAACAGCCCGACCTCATCCTCCTCGACATCATGATGCCGCGGCTTGACGGATTCGCGGTCGCCGCGGAACTGCGCCGGCTCGGACGCACCACACCCATCCTCATGCTCACCGCGAAGGGACAAATCGAAGACCGTGTCAACGGCCTCGATGCGGGCGCGGATGATTACCTCGTGAAACCGTTCAGCATCGAGGAACTGCTGGCGCGCGTTCGGGCCTTGCTGCGCCGTGTGCCAAAGCCCGGTCAAGTCGCAACGAAGCTGGCCTTCGGCGACATCGTGGTGGACCTCGCACGGCAGACGGCGACGCGTGGCAAACGCGAATTGCATCTCACACCGAAGGAATTCGCCATGCTGCGTTTATTGTCCGCCACCCCAGGGGAGCCGGTGTCACGCGAGCGGTTCTTGGATGTGGTCTGGGGCTACGCCGCGTTCCCCACGACGCGCACGGTGGATAATCATATCGCCAGCCTGCGCCGCAAGCTGGAGAAAAATCCCGACGACCCGCGCTGGTTGAAGACGGTGCATGGCGTGGGCTACAAGCTGGAGGCATGAGCAACCACGGAACCCACGAGAGCCGATTGGAGGAGCGTGGAATTTATTCCGCTTCGTGTATTTCGTGGCTCGTCAATTTTGCATCGCCATGACAAATCGCAGACGCGATTCAGGGACACTCAACACATGGAACCGCACATGAAAACACCGAACCCACCCACCCCGGACCCCTCCCAGGAGGGAAACTGCCATCGGCGCGCGTCCGCCACTCGGGCTCCCCTCCTGGGAGGGGCTGGGGGTGGGTTCCTTCGGCTACTCGCGACTTTGTTCCTTTGCGTCTTGGCGTTGCTTCCCCTCGCTGCACGCGCCGCGACGAACGAGCTTTCCACCGCGCTGCAAACGGGCCTGTTCGAGGAGGAGGCGAACCGGAATCTGCCGGCAGCCATTGAAGCGTATGAAAAGGTGGCCAAACAGTTCGACCAGAACCGCGCGCTGGCAGCGACGGCAATTTTCCGGCTGGGCGAGGTGAACCGGAAGCTCGGCAAGACCAACGAAGCCGCCGTGTTCTACCAGCGCATTCTGCGCGAGTTCAGCGATCAGGACACGCTCGCCAAACTCAGCCAGCAGAATTTGGCGGGGATGGGGATAATTACTAGCTCTAAAAACACGCCGGCCACTCCCAATGATTTGGACCTATCAGACAACCAAGCAAAAGCCGAACTGATGTGGGCGGGGCGAATTGCACAATGCGAAGAACAACTCGCCACGTTGAAGAAACTGGACCGGGAAAAACTGCTCAATACGTTGCCCTCCATTCATCAGGACGGCCAATTCATAGAACTGCTTCAGCAATTAAATCTCGCCGAGCAGGGCCGGCTCACCGCTATTGCCAAGTATGACGCCGGCAATCCAAATGTGAGGCGTGCAGATGCTCTTGTGGAAGATTTGCGTCAAAAGGTAAACGACCGCGCAGACGGAATAATGACCGCCCTCGAAACACAGTTGGAATCCCTCAAGGCGGGACAGGAGGCAACCCGGGAATACTACGCGAAAATCAAATCCGGTGCGACCATTGCCGCCAAATCAGCGTCTGGGGAAGCCCCCATCACCACCGTCCCGGACGAGGAGGAGGCTGAAATCCGCCGCATTCAGGCGATGATCCAGAACAGCCCGGACCTCATCAATTCGACATCGGGCGAAGACAAGCTCACGCCACTCTGCCGTGCGGCGATGAAAGGGCAGTTGCGTGTCGCCGCTTTTCTGCTCGATCACGGGGCAGACATCAACTTGAACAGCCCGTTGCGGCTCGCGGCCATCAACGGGCACAAGACGATGGTCGAATTGCTGCTCGACCGGAAAGCCGCCGTGGATGCCCGCAGCAACGCCGGCTTCACCGCGCTGTATGATGTGGCGGGGCGCGGCTACAAGGCGGTTGCCGAGGTGCTCCTGGCCCACGGTGCGGATGTCAACGCGAAGGCCGATGATGGCCGGACGCCATTGCATCGCGCCTCCGATCCCGACGATCCGGCCATGATCGC
The DNA here is from genome assembly GCA_035765895.1 of Verrucomicrobiia bacterium. NCBI lineage: Bacteria > Pseudomonadati > Verrucomicrobiota > Verrucomicrobiia > Verrucomicrobiia bacterium. The sequence continues at coordinate 139,569 of DASTWL010000033.1, forward strand.
GCTGCTGCTCGCGCACGGGGCCAACGTCAACGCCACGGACAACAAAGGCAAAACGCCGCTCATCACCTGCGCGATGAACCGCCAGAACGCCCGGGCGATGGCGGCTTTGCTTGCGGCGAAAGCCCAGGTGGACGTGATCGACAATGACGGGCGAACGGCGCTGAGTTACGCCGCCGAGCTGGGCCAGGACGAGAACGTGAAGCTGCTGCTCGCCGCGAATGCGGACCCGAACGCAGGCCAGGCGAACCTGCCGTTGCTGGGCGCCATCAAGAGCAAAAACGCAGGCACTGTCGAGGCATTGCTCCAGGCGGGGGCGGACGCGAATCGAGCCGCGAAGGTGACCTGGCCAATCCAATCCGTCGGCATGTTCCATCCTCAAGGGCTGGACGGCGTAACGCCACTGGCGTTCGCCATGACCGCGCCGCGTCTCGATGTGGTCAAGCTGCTGCTCGCGCACAAGGCCGATCCCAACGGCCGGCAGTTGGGCGGAAGCATGCCGCTGATTTTCGCCGCCTGGAATGACGCCGAGATGATGAAAGCCTTTCTCGACGCGGGCGCGAATCCGAATGCGGAGGACAACGCAAGCGAACCGCGCACCCCGCTGACTCTGGCCACTGATCCCAAAGTCATCAAGTTGCTGCTGGTGGCGGGCGCCAATCCCGAAGCACGGCTTGGCGGCGGGACGCCGCTCATCAACGCGGTCGTTCGCAAGGATCGCGCGGCCGCGGCGGCGTTGTTGGAGGGCGGCGCCCAAGTGAACGCCAGAACCACGGACGGCCGGACGCCATTGCACATCGCCGCCCAGATCCATGATTCGGAGCTCATCGCCCTGCTGCTCGCGCACAAAGCCGATGTGAACGCGCGGGATAATCAGGGGCTGACACCGCTGGATTATGCGGAAGGCAAGGGGGGTGGAAATATGATTTTGGGCGGCACACTGGCGATTCCCCCGCCTGGTTTGCCCATGCCTGGCTCGCCAATTTCGTATCAGTGGAGCAATGGGCAGGGCGCCGCAAAGCCCGAACCGACTCCGGTCGCCGACCTGCTGCGCGAACATGGCGGGCTGGCCAATTTGCCCAATATGGACCGCATCATGGTGAGCCGGCCCGCCGCCAACTACGCACAGGCCGTGTTTTACAAGAGCACGAACGACTGGAATCGCTTCACCCTGCTCGACGTGTTGTATAACCACTATGCGCCCGCGCCAGGTGCCGCCCCGGGAAATTCAACGTTTCAGGATCGGTTGCGGAACATCATTGCCGGATCAACAGCCCGCGAGCCGCGCTTTCCTGACTTGCGCCACCTGACCATCGTTCGTCCCAGTCCAAAAGCGGGCCAGCCGGCCGCCCGGATTCAGGTGAATCTTTTTAACGCAACCAACGCGATCGACTGCGCCAAGGATGTCCCGTTGGAGTTTGGCGACACCGTCGAAATCCCCGAGCGGCTGCACTCGTTGGAAGAGGCGCCCATCGGGCTGAACGCGGCGGAACTCACCGCCATCGCCGCATGCCGGCAGGGCACGGTTTCACTGGTGTTCCAATCCCGGAAAACCCCACTGACCGTGGGCGGGTATCGGGAGGCGGCGCTCATCGGCTCGATTCTGGGCAGTGACGCCGCGCGGCGCGTGCTGCTGTCCACGGCCGACCTCAGCCGGGTGAAGGTCACACGGCGCGAATCGGATAACGCCCGGCCGCAGGTGTGGACCGTGGATTGCAGCAACCCGAACCAGGCGCCCGACCTCTGGCTGCGCGATGGCGACGTGGTCGAAGTGCCCGAGAAGTGAGGTGAAATGCACCGCGGAGGCGCGGAGATGCGATGCTGGAGCACCGACCTTTGGCCGGCTTTCGATGTGTGCGCGATTTAAGCCGGCAAAATGCCGGGGGCTCCCGCGACGCTGACGTGGGGTTTCCCAACTCAGATTTGCCAGTCGGGCATATAACCTTCGCGGTCGCGCTTGTTCAGGATTTTCACGTTCGGATCCTCCTGGACGACGAGCGAATGCGGCGGGACGCTGTGGGTGAGAAACACGCTCGCGCCAATCGTGCTGTCGGCCCCAATGACGGTCTCGCCACCCACGATGGTGGCACCGGCATAAATCGTCACGCGGTCTTCGAGCGTGGGATGGCGCTTCTTGCCGCGCAACTGCTGGCCGGCGGCCAGCGAGCGCGCCACGAGCCCAACGCCCTGATACATCTTCACGTGGTTGCCGATTTCCGACGTCTCGCCCACGACGGTGCCGGTGCAGTGGTCCACGAAGAAGTGCGTGCCGATCTGCGCCCCCGGATGCAAATCCATGCCGGTGCGGGCGTGCGCCCACTCGGTCATGATGCGCGGAATCAGCGGCACGTCGTGCCGGTAAAGCGCGTGGGCCGCGCGCTGGACGGCGATGCCCTCCACGAACGGATAAGCGACGATCACTTCTTCGCGGCTGAGCGCCGCCGGATCGCCGTTGTAAGCCGCGTCAATGTCGGTTTGCAGCAGTTCGCGGATGGCGGGGAGCTGGCCGAGGAATTGCAGGGTCAGCGCGTGGGCCGCCCCGTGGATTTCCTTCTTGGACAGGCCGGCCGGCGGTTTGTATTCGAGAGCTTTGACCATTTCCGCCTCCAGGCTGGTGCGGACGGTGTTCAGCAGGGTTTCCGTGTTGGCACGCAGTTCCGAGGAATGCTGCAATTGTTCGGCAAAAAAGCCAGGAAACAGCAGGCACAACAGGTCCTCAGTGATGGCGGCGATCTGCTGCTTGGACGGCAGGTTCTTGCCGTCCACGTGGTTGATGCCGCCGAGCCGCTTGTAGGAATCGACCAGCCGGTCCGTCAACTGGGCAATGGTTGGTTGCACGCGCGCAGTATCCGGCAGGTCCCGGCGGGTGGCAAGGGCAGGACGAAGGTTGCGCCGGTTTGGGCGGGCGGCTTAGACTGGCCGCGCGTGACCCGCGCCCGGAAACCGACCAACCCAAGCAATGAAAGTCAGCGGCTTCACCTTCCTCCGCAACGGACAGAAGTTTGGCTACCCCTTTGTGCAATCCATCCGCTCCGTGCTGCCGCTGGTGGATGAATTCGTCGTGGCCCTCGGACCTTGTGACGACGCCACGGAAACGTTGGTGCGCGGCATCGGCGACCCGAAGCTCCGCATCATCCCCACACAATGGAACGAGCGCATCCGCAGTGATTACAGCGTGAAGGGTTTCGTCTATGGCCAGCAGAAGTCCATCGCGCTGTTCAACTGCACCGGCGACTGGGCTTTTTACCTCGAAGCCGACGAGGTGCTGCACGAAAACGACCTGCCGAAAATCCGCCGCGCCATGGAGCACCACCTGCCCGACGAACGCGTGGAGGCGCTGGCGTTCGACTACCTCCACTTCTACGGCAACGCGAACACGTATGCGTGGTCGCCGGGCTGGTATCGCAGCGAAGTTCGCATTTTGCGCAACACCATTCCGGCCTGGGCCTCGGAAGGGCTGTTCTTCAACGTGCTGGTGGATCACAAGCGTGCGCGTTACCCCCGCGCCGCGCACACGGGAGCGACGATCTATCATTATGGCTGGGTGCGCTCGAACGACGAAATGAACCTCAAGCTCAAGGCCGTGGAGAAGAACTGGAGCGCGAACGAGAAAACGGTCCGCTACGAGGACGTGGACCCGCACATCCTGCGGCCGTTCACCGGCACGCATCCGGCCGTGATGCGCGACTGGCTGCCACGCGCCGAAGGTTTGTTCCAGGCGGACCCGAATCACCGGTTGACGTCGCGCGAGAAGAAGCATCGCCTGATGCTCAAGCTGGAAACGCTGTTCGGCTTTCGCTTCAACAAATGTCATTACCAGCGCGTGCGCTGAAGCCCGCCCGACGGCCCTCCCTTTCGACTCGCCACGCTGAAGGATGTCCGCCACTTTCGCCGCCATGAAGCCCGCGCTTCCCCTGTCCGTTGCCATCATCACGCTCAACGAAGCAGAGCGCCTGCCGCGCTGTCTGGCGAGCGTCCAGGGGCTGGCGGCCGAGATTGTGGTGGTGGATTCCGGCTCGCAGGACCGCACGGTGGACATCGCCCGGGACGCCGGTGCGCGGGTGGAAGTTGAACCCTGGAGCGGCTACGTGGCGCAAAAGAACAAGGCGCTCGAACGCTGCCAGCAACCATGGGTGCTGTGCCTCGACGCCGATGAGGCGCTGACACCCGAACTCGCGGCCTCCATCCGGCAGCAGTTTGCCGCCGGCGAACCGACCGTGGCTGGTTTTGCCGTGAACCGGCGCACCTGGTATCTCGGCGCATGGATCTGGCACGCGTGGTATCCCGAATGGCGCCTGCGCCTCGTGCGGCGCGACGGGGCGCGCTGGACCGGACTCGATCCCCATGACAAGCTGACCGTCACCGGCTCAATCGCGCGACTGCACGGGGATTTGCTGCACTATTCCTTCCGCGACTTGAACGACCACCTCACCCGAACCATTCGTTACGCGCGCATCATGGCCGGTTCGTATGTGGCGCAGGGCAGGCAATTCAGCTGGCTCAAGTTGATCTTTTCACCGCCCGCCACGTTCCTGAAACACCTGGTCATAAAGCAGGGCTTTCGCGACGGCTGGCGCGGTTGCGTCATCGCCGGCGTCAAGGCCGTGGACACGTTTGCGAAGCAGGCGTTCCTGCTGGAAGCGGAACGCGCGCCGCAACCCGCTGATCCGGCGTCCGCGGAAAAATGAAATCCGCCGTGGAGCCCCCCAAAAAAATCCTCGCGGTGCAGTCGAAATACTTTGGCGACGCCGTGATGATGGTGCCGGCATTGCGCGCGTTGCGGGCCCGCTGGCCGGCCGCCGAACTGCACCTGTTGCTGCCCGCCGAAATCGCGCCGGTCCTGCAACACCTGCCGTGGATTAACAAGGTTTGGGCCATCCCCCGTAAACGTGGTCAAGCTGCAGCCGGTGCGACGTGGCCCATTCTGCGGGCGCTGCGCCAGGAGCGATTTGACTGCACCGTGGACTTCAGCGGCAACGACCGCGCGGCCATTTTGACCAGGTTCTCCGGCGCTCGCCGGCGGCTGGGGCGGTTTCAATCCGGCGGCTTTTGGGGTCGCCGCTGGTGCTATCACCAGATCGGTGCACCGCCAGCCGCCGACACGCATGAATCGGTGCAATTGGTGCGCTTGTTGGCGGCGTGGGATGTGCCGCCGCCGGCTTCAATGGAACTCGAACTGCGCAGCGATCCGGCGTTGGACGCCTTCGCCCGCGAGCTGGTGCCCGGCCAGCCCGTGCTGGGCCACCTGTCCACGGGAATGCTGAAAAAAGAATGGCCGGTGGCGGCGTGGGCCGGATTGTTCCGACACGCGTCCGCGGCGGGCATTGAAATGATTTTTTCCTCGGGCGTGAGCCCGCGCGAACGCGCGTTGCTCGAAGAACTGCAACGCCTCGCGCCGGCCGCAACGATTTTGCCCGCCCTGCCGGACATCCGGCAGTTTCTGGCCGTGCTCGCCCGGGCGCGCGTGTTCGTGGGCGGTGACACGGGACCGTTGCATTTCGCAGCCGGGCTGGGCGTGCCCACGATTGCGCTGTATGGGCCGACCTCCGCCAAACGATGGGCGCCGCTGGGCCCACGCCATCGCGTGTTGCAGGGCACCGCCTGCACGTGCCCCGGCGCCCAGGGCCATTGCACCAGCATGAATCCCTGTCTGGCCGGCCTGACGGTGGACGCTGTCGCAGCCACATTGCAGACCGTTCTGACCGCGGAAGTGAAGCGGCCGTGACCCGGCGCCACTTCAGGGAACCTCCAGCAAATCGGCAACCCGAAACTGTTCCCGTTCCACGCGCGTGTTCTTGTCCCGCAAATGCAACAACGGCTTGTTGCCGTGGAACGAGGCCCACTGCGAGAATGTGCTCAACGGTCCCAACACGTAATCACACTCGGCCAGCGCAAACAGATCGCCGACCGGAAAGCCGGGACCAAAGCCCACCTCCAGGCCGGGAAACTCCTCGCAGGCGCGCGGCTCATCGCTGCACACAAGGAAGGCCACCCGCTGGCCGGGAAACTGGCCGGCCAGCGCGCGCAGCCAGCCGGCGTATTGCGGCAGCTCAAAATAACACCGGCCATCACGCCACGTGCGGTAGTCGCCGCGCCGCACATGCACGCCCACGACCACATCCGCCCGGGCCCGCAACGGCGCCACAGCCGCGCGGCTGGCCCGGGCCAGTTCAGGCACCGGCTGGAAGAAAGCGCGGATGGTTTCGGCGTGCCGCTGAACGGCCTGGGGAGCGCGAAAACGCCAGCCATAAACGAACACTGTCGGGGCGTTCTGCCAGCGCATCTGCAGCTCCGGCGCTTCGAGATGGGTAACGTCCTCGCCAGGGGTTTCAAACAAGGTAACGACCCGCGAACCGAACGGGGCCCATTTTGCATTGAGCACGGCGCTGGCGCGGGTGACGTGGAAGAACAGCCGCGATTTGCGAATCAACGCGGCCAGACCCGGCCAGCGGCTTAACGCGCCGGGCCGTGCCACCGGGGGAAAACGGCAATAGAGATCGCGCGCAGTGCTGGTGAACAGGTGGGCGTAGGAGTGGAAACTGACGTTGCTGATGCGGTGACCATGCTCGGCGGCGAAGGCGATGAAATTGGCGAACAGGACCAGCCGGTTTGCGAGGCGCCCGCTACGAAAGGCGATGACGAAATGTCGGGCACCGGGCGTTGAGCTCATGGGGAGGTTGGGCGGCGCACAGGTTGATGGCGGCACCGGCGTTCGTCGGCCCGGCCGCGCGAACACCTTACCCGGGCGCAGGCCGGGCGGGAACATCAATTCGCCGGCCGATATTGTGCTGGAGCCTCGCCCGCCAACGCCGGCATATTCCGGGCGACCGCATGATCGATTTTTTTCGCAAACTGTGGGATTTAATCCGGCCTTATCGGAGCCGGTTCGCGCTCGGGGTGGTTACGGGCATCATCAGCGGTCTGATCGAGCCGTTGATGATTGCCACGATCACCTTCGTTTACGGCGTCATCTTCCCCTCGGCCAACGCCTCGTTTCCCGGCATGCATGCCACATGGCTGCCGGCCTGGATCCGGCAAACGGTGACGGCGGCGCAGGAAGCCTTGACGGGCGCGGCGTCGCATCCAGGCGCGGTCATCCTGCTCGTCTCGTCCATTCCAGTGGTGATGCTGCTGCGCGGGTTTTTTTCGTATCTGAACATCTATTGCCTGCAATGGGCGGCGGTGCGCGCCGTGACGCGGTTGCGCACCCGCCTGTTTGAGCACCTGATGAATCTCTCGGCCGGCTTCTTTCACCGCGCCAACACGGGCGAATTGATGTCGCGCATCATGAACGACACCGCGATGCTGCAAAACCTCCTGTGCAGCAACACGGCCACGATGATCAAGGATCCGGTGACGCTGCTGAGCCTGTTCACTTACCTCATGTGGACGCAGCCGAAGCTGACGCTGCTGTCCGTTCTGGTGCTGCCGGTGTGCATCGTGCCCATCGCGATTTACAACAAAAAGTCCCGGCAATCGGGCCGCGCAATGCAGTCCCAACTGGCCGAGCTGGGCAGCGTCATGGCGGAATCGTTCACCGGCTTTCGCGTCATCAAGGCCTACAACCTGGAAACGACGGCGGTGGGCCAGTTCCAGGCCGCCGCCAGCCGGTTCATCAGCCATTACATGCGCATCGTGCGCGCCATGGAAATCCCCGGCCCGCTGCTGGAATTCGTCGGCGCGCTGGGCGTGGCCGCCGTGCTGGTCTATCTCGCCTTGAGCGGTGGCGTGCGCACCACGTCGGCGGATTTCCTCGCCGTGCTGCTGGCGATTTATTCGATGTATCGCCCCATCAAGTCGCTCACCCGCCTCTACAACAACCTCGAACAGGCGCGGGCCAGCAGCGAACGCGCCTTCCAACTGCTCGACACGCCGTTCAGCGTGCCGGAGCCCGCGCAACCGAAGCCGCTTCACGCGGCGGGCGCCGCCATCGAGTTTGCCGCGGTCAGTTTCGCCTACGGCGACAAACCTGCCCTGCGCGATGTCAATCTCACCATCGCGCCGGGCCAGGTCATGGCGCTGGTCGGGCCCAGCGGCTCGGGCAAAACGTCCCTGACCAATCTGCTGCTGCGGTTTTACGACCCGCAGCACGGCCGCATCCGCATCGGCGGCGTGGACCTCCGCGACGTGAGCAGCCGCGAACTGCGCAATCAAATGGCCGTCGTCACGCAGGAAACCATCCTGTTCAACGACACCATTCGCAACAACATCGCCCTCGGCCGGCCCGGCGCGACCGACGAGGAGATCGTCGCCGCCGCCAAACATGCCTACGCGCATGAATTCATCCTGCAAAAGGAGGGCGGCTACGAGGCGCTGGTCGGCGAAAAGGGCGTGAACCTTTCCGGCGGACAACGCCAGCGCATTGCCATCGCCCGGGCGATTTTGCGGGATGCGCCGATTCTGATTCTGGACGAGGCCACCAGCGCGCTCGACACGGAGTCGGAGCACGCCGTGCAACAGGCACTGGAGCAGTTGATGCAGGGACGCACCACCATTGTCATCGCCCACCGCCTTTCCACGATTCAAAAGGCCGATGTGATCGTGGTGTTCGAGCAGGGCCGGATTGTGGAGCGGGGCACGCACGTCGATTTGCTGCAAAGCGGCGGGCTGTATCAGCGGCTGCACGATATGACCCTGCCGGCATGATGGGGCACCACCCGGCCAAAACCCCGGCTCGACAGGGCGGGCGCCCCGCAATTAGGCTCGCGGCCCATGACACACTTGGAACAACCGGCCGAGGCCAACGCGCCGGATTCCATTCTCATCGTTCGCCTCAAGTGCATGGGCGATGTGGTGATGACCCTGCCGCTGGTTCACCGTCTGCGTGACAATTTCCCCCGCGCCCGCCTGTCCTTTTTGGTTTCCAGCGAAAACGCACCGCTCTTGCAGGGGTTTGCGGACGTGGATGAAATGATCGTTCTCAACCGCACGCCGTTCCGCCACGGCACCGTGGGCGAGATGTGGCGCGAACTGCGGACGCTGTATCGACAACTGCGACGCGGCCGGTTTGCGATGGCGCTGGACCTGCAAGGTTACGGCGAGACGGCCGGTTTGGTGCGCCTGACGAGCGCGCCGGTGCGGTGGGGGCGGGGCCGTAATTTTCCACGCCGGTGGGCTTATACCCTGCCGCCCATGCCGGCGGTGCGGATGCATCCCGCGCAATGGAATCTTTCACTGCTGGACCACGGCGGGATTGCGCCACAGCCAGTGCGCAACGAATTCCGCACGCCCGTCACCGCCCGTCGCGCCGCGGAGCAATTCCTCCGGCAGCACGAACTGAAGCCCGGCCAGCCGCTCCTCTTCATCCAGCCCTTCACCAGCACGCCGCAGAAGAACTGGCCGTTGCCGAACTACCTGGCCGTTGCGCACGCGGTGCGAACCCGGGGAGGGCAGGTTTTGTTTGGCGGTGGCCCGAGCGATGAAGCCCTGCTGGAGCCCGCCCGGCAGCAGGGTTTTGTGGTGGCTGCCGGCCAGCCGTTGTTGACCATGGCCGGCTTGATGCAACACGCCGCGCTCGTGCTCGGTTCGGACACCGGCCTGCTGCATCTGGCGGTCGCGCAGGGCCGGCGCGTCCTGATGCTCCTGCCGTCCGCCATGAAGGGATTGTGCCCGTTTCAACATCCTGACTGGGCTTTCCGCTGGCCCGAGGCCCGCCACGTAGCGGACATTCCCGCGGCGGCCGTGGACGCCGAAGTGAATCGGATTCTGGCGTTGGCGCAACCGGCGGCCGCGTAACACCGCCGGAATGGCGCAGGTCTGCCGCCAGGCATCAACCACGCATCAACCGCGCGTAGGTTTCAAATCCCCGCCGCTGGCCGCGCGCCCGGGCCTGGAAAAATTTCCACCGATGTCCCCACAACCGCAGGCAGGTGCGGAAATACTTCAGCTTCCAGCGCCAGGTTTCATGGCGGAGCACGCTCAGCCCGCGCTCCAGTCGCAGGAGAATTTCCGAGGCCGCCATGCCTTCCTGCAATCGCAGCAGGTAGGCTTCCTCCAGCCGTTCAGGCGGAATCAGGTGATCCAGATGCAGCCGGGCAAACAGGCCGTGGCTCATGCCGATTTCCGGCGCGACGAGAATCAGGTCGGTATCGCCACCCGACGAAAGCTCGCGCCCGATGCGGTCGAGCTGCAATCGCAGGGCCGATTGCGACGCCGTCGCGGCGTAACGCCGGGCCACGGCGCGATGCACACAAAGACCGGCTCCCACGGGCATCGCACCGTCCGGTTCCCGACTCTTGCTCCAGACATCCTGCGGCACGGAACGCGTGGCCAGCAAACGCCAATGCCGTTGCGTCCAGGCCGGCGGCGGCACCGTGAACTCCAAACGCACATTGCCGCCCCACGCGCCGAGTTCGGGCCGTTCCCGGTGAATGGCCAGGGCCTGCTCCAGATAATCGGGTCGCAGCACGTTGTCGTCGTCCACGAAAACGAGGATTTCTCCCACACTCGCCGCGATGCCGCGCAAACGCGCGCGGGTCACGCCCAGTTGCTCCTCCAACACCAGCCGCGCCTGCGGATGCCAGTTCAAATCAACCCAGCCCGCCAGCGGCTCGGTGGAGGCGTTGTCCACAAGCACCAGCTCCCACCGCACCACGGGCAGCGTTTGGGCGCGCAGCGCCGCCAGGACGCGCTCCAAAAATGGCCGCCGCGGATTGTGCGCGCAGAGGATGACGCTCAATTCAATCATGCGAACTGCTTTGCGGCCGACCTTCCGGCAGGGTCAAGGCGGCGTAGCCATCGTGCGCGAGGCGGATTTGGCGTTCCGTTTCCTGCAGCAGCGCCGGACGCCAGGCTGCGCCCGCCTGCCACGCCGCGTTCATGGCCGCGGCGAGTTGCGCGGCAAAATGGGCTTCATGCGCCCACAAGACTGTGCAGCCCGGAACAAAGCGTTGGGCCAGCCCTTGAAACTTGTGACGGTAATACTCGCTCGCAGCCACCCCAATCGCCGGCACACCCTGCGCAAGCGCGAAGACGGCCGCGTGATAACTCCCCGTCACGACCAGGCGGCATTCGCCAATCCGCCGGGCCAGCGCGCGCGGCGACGTCACATCCGCTCCCGCCGCCTGCGGGTCCGCCAGCCCCAGCGCGGCCAGCGAGCGCACATCGGAATCACCACCACCCACGGCCACCGGAACACCGCGCAGCGATGTGGCGTGCGTCGCGGCAAACTCATGTGCGACGCGGCGCACCATGGCGCAGATTGTGTCCGTCAGCCCGGAATAATTCGCCCGGCGCAGGTTCAACCCAACCTGCCCGCCCCAATCACTGCGGCGTTCCCGCCACGCCAGTTCAAGCGCGTCATCGCCCGTGAAGCGGACCTTTTCCGACGGCACCCCGAGCGCGGCCAGCAGCGGTGCGGTGGTGCGTTCATCGCGAATGAAAATCCCGTCCACCCGCGGCAGGACTTCAGCGGCCCGCGCCCGCAACTCCGGATTTTCCAGCGGGCCGATCCCCTGGCTCAGCAGCAGGACGGGCCGACGGCGTTGTTCGACGGCCGCCATCAAGTCCAGCGCGTGCAGCGTGTGCCGGGGAAAGGCGTCATTCAACAAACCACAGCCCGTCACCACCAGGCCGTCCGTGCGCTCGAGTTCCTGCACGAACTCCCGGGCCGCGCGGTAACGGGCCGGCCGCAACGCCGCCTTGCGCCACCACCAGCGGTAAAAACTGGCCGGCTGCCGCCGGCGCCAGGCCGCTTCGCGGACGGGCCACAGCCAGCGCGGCAGAATTTTGGCGCGCAACCACTGGTCGGCACCGCGCAGCGACACCGCTTCGGCCAGCGGACATTGTTCACGCAGCCGCTTGGGCGCGTGGGTCAGCACCCTGAGCCGCGCATCCGGCCACCGGGCATGCAGCCGTTCCAGGGCGATCTGCAACATGGCGAGGTCGCCAAGGTTGCCACCGTCCCGCGTGCCGGGCAGCACCAGCAGTTGGGGCGAACGGGTTGACGACGGGGCGAAATGGCTCATGCGTCAGTAAACGGTCCGGCGCCGTATGCGTTTGGCGGTGCGCACCGCCTGGGCGCCCAACCACGGCAGCGGCGCCAGCGCACGCAGTGTGTTTTCGACCAGTTCAAACCGGCGATGTCGCCGCAGGCAGGCAGCGACAGCGCCAGCGATGTCAGACCGGCCGCGCCGGGCCGCCTGTCGTTGCAGTTGTTGCAGCACGACCACCGCGGCCGTGGACGCCGGACGGCACCTCATCAGCGCTGCGGGCGAAAAAGATTTCGCCGCAAAGCCCGCCGCGAAATCGAGCGCGCCCAGAACGGCCAGCGTGGCCTGCGTGCGCAGGCATTTTTCGCACCGGCCACAATTGCGGTCCGACGCGTCCCGGTAGCAAACCTGCAAATGGCGGAGAGCCAGTTCGGACGCCGCCACACGTTCGGTTTTTTCAAAGCGATCGTAACCGAGGCCGTAATGCACCAGGCGCGTGTTCCGGGTGCCGATGAGCGGCATGATCAACGGATGCTCCCCCCACGGTTGCAGATAATCACTGGTGTCGCTCGCGGAAAACAGCAACCGCGCATACCGGCCGCCCAGCAGGACACCCGCGGCCCCGAGCGCCAGCCCGTAGGTGTATTGTCCCCAGTCCAGTTCCCGCAGCCGGGTCAACCGCAGATTCGTCGCGAAACAAACCGCCTGTTTGCCGCTCGTGCGGGCGATCTCCATGAGCTTTGCCTGCTTGCGTTCGAAGGCCGCCGCGTTGGCCAGCGGCAGGTCGAACCCCCACACGAAGAGGAGGTCATCAATCGGCCGTTCGTCCGGCAGCGGCTGGGCGCGTTGCCGGTCGTCGTGGTGCAGCAGCGTGAAAAATGAATCAACGCCCAGCGTGAAGAACAGACCGGTGCGTTCGCCCGCGCCGGGTCCGGGCGGCGCGATCGTGGCGGCCACGGGCACCGGCGTCAACGGCGGATACCAGAACTTCCAGATGCGCTGAATTTCCTCGACGTTGCGCAACAAGGCGGCATCGCACGGCGCTTCGATCACCAGGCGTTCGCCGGTCTGGAAGGCCAGCGGCAACAGCGCCAGCAGCCACGGATCGCCGGTCGGCGCCAGGTCGGCGGCCAATACCTCCGGAACCTCGAACCACAATTCCTCAACCGCGTGGCCGCGTTCGTAAACAATCCGGCACGCCGCGCGCACGCTGCCGCGCCAGGTGCCGGATTTTTTGGGAAGGGGAGTGACAATCATCCTGCACTGCTTCTAATTAGCCTTCTGATCAGGCTGTTGCCGTCAGCAACACGCAGAAAATTATTGTGATCGGGCGGCTGCTGGCGATGACAAATTCCGCAGGACCGCCACGAGCTGCGACGCCGTCTGGCGCAGCGTGTAACGCCGCTCAAATTCGGCCCGCGCCTGCCGGCCAAGCTGCTGCCGCAACGCGGGCTCCCGCAACAGCCGGAGCATCGCCGGCGTCCAGGCGCCCGGCACCGCGAAGAGCGCCGTGCTTCCCGCGTGCAACAGTTCGCGCGTGGCGCCCACCGGCGACGCGACCACGGGCGCGCCGCTCGCCAGATATTGCAGCGCCTTGATGGGTGATTTGCCCGCGGCAAAGGCATTGTCCGGCAGCGGCAGCAAACCGATGTCGAAGGAACGGATGGCTTCGCTTTCCGTGCCCGCCACGAAGGGAAGATGCCGCACCGGCAGGTCGCGAAAGTTTGGCGCCGCCCCACTGAACACCGCCACTTCGACCGACGGGAATTGCTGCCGCACGGCGAGCAATTCCGCCTCCAACGCTTCGAGGTAGGGCAGATTGACCGGCGCGCCGGCCCAGCCGATGCGCAGCGGCAAGGCGCGCCCAGCCGCCGCGTCGCCGCGCGGCGGCCAGCAGTTTTCGTCGAGGGCCATCGGCAGGACAGTGACGCGGGACGACCACTGCCGCACATGCTGCGCGAGGACTTGATTCGCCGTCAGGCAAACATCCGCCGCCCGCACGACGGCCCGCAGCCGGAGCCGGGTGCGCCAGCGGGTGAGGAATGCATGCGGCCGGCCGTGCGGTTCCCACAGGGCGTCGTCAATATCGTAAACCAGCCGGCGCGCCCGGGCGCGCAACTGACGCACGCGGGACAGGTTGAACAACCGTTTCTGCACCAGCACGGCGTCGTAATCATTGAGCGACGACCACGCGGTAAAGCGCGCCGCCGGCACCAGTTCCAACCGGATGCCCTCCCGTTCCAACGGCGCTTGATACTGGTGCACGCGGTAAAGCGTGCTGCCCTGGGAACATTCGCCAAAAGTAAGCGCCAAAACGCGCATGGTGCTCATGTCACTCGACGACGACAATTTTGCCCGCAACCCGGAACCGGCCAAAATTGACGGAACCGTGGTGGAGCGGCAAGGCGGATGCTGTCTGACGGTCAAATCCCACCGGGAGGCTTGTGCCGCTTTGACATTGGGCGGCGGGTGATGCATGGTGGCCCCTGTTTGCAATGAAGATCGCGCTCATCCGGCAAAACTACACGCCCAACGGCGGGGCGGAACGCTATGCGCAGGCGATTGCGCAAGGCATGGCGGCGCGCGGTCATGAGGTCCACCTGCTGGCCCGTTCGTGGCCGGTGGCCGGCGCGGCGGGCTGCCAGTTCCGGCGCGTGCCCACGGTGAATTTCTCCTCCAGCCTGCGCACGCTGTCGTTTGCCCTCGCCTGCCGGCGGATGCTGGCGCGCGAAAAGTTTGACCTGGTCTTCAGCCTCGAACGCACGCTCGACCAGGACGTCTATCGGGCCGGTGACGGTTGTCATCGCGAATGGCTGGCGCAACGGGCGCCCCATCGTTCACGACTCCAGCGTGCCGGCGAGCCGTTCAATGTGCATCACCGTCTCGTGCGCGGACTGGAACGCCGGATTTTTTCACCCCGTCACACGCGGCTGGTCATTGCCAATTCCCGGCGCGGCCGCGACGAAATCATCCGCCACTTCGGCTTCCCGGACGACCGCATCCGCGTGATTTACAACGGCGTCGATTGCGAACGTTTCCACCCGCCGGCGGCGCGGCATGCGGGACGGGAAGTCCGGCTCCTGTTTGTGGGCTCCAGCTTCACGCGCAAAGGGCTTCAGTTCGCCATCGCGGCCCTGGCCCGCCTCCCGGAACATTTCGTTCTTCACATCGCCGGCAAGGGCGACATCGCCCGGCAGCTGCGACTGGCCGGAACGCTGGGCGTGACGGCGCGTGTGCGGCATCTGGGATTCAACCTCGACACGGCCCGACTGCTGCAATCGGCCGACCTGCTCGTGCATCCGGCCATTTACGAACCGTTCGCCAACGTCTGTCTCGAGGCGCTCGCGAGCGGCGTGCCGGTCGTCACCTCACGCATCAACGGCGTCTCCGAAATCATCGAACCCGGACGCAACGGAGCCGTGGTCGAATCGCCAAATGACGCCGCCGAACTGGCCGCGGCCATCCGATTGTTTGAAACGCACCCTGCCCGGACCGAAGCGTCCCGGGCGGCGCGGGCCACGGCCGAACGATTCGAGGTCAGCCGGCATGTGAGCCAGACGCTGACCGCACTGGAAGGCGTGCTGGCCGCGAAGCTTGCCGACCAGCCCGTGTCGTTTGCGGAGTCACTGTGCCAGACCGCGGCCCTCCGCTAAGGACCGCAGCACCGCCGCCACCACCGTCTCCACCGCGATGCCCTGGAGGCACCGGAAGTCAATCGGGCAGGTGCGCAAGTAACAGGGCGCACACGGCGCCGCGCCGCGCAACAACGTGTGGCGCGCTTCACCCGGCAGGCCCGGGCCCGTCAGTTCCGGCGACGTGCTGCCAAACAACGCCACCACCGGCGTCCCCACCGCGGCACCGACGTGCATCGGCCCCGTGTCATTCGTCAACAACACGCGGCTCAACTTCAGCACCGCGCACAATTCCCGCAGCGACGTCCGCCCGGCGAGATTGCGGAGCGCGGCCGGCGGCCGACCGATGGCAGAAGCAATGGTTGCGGCCAGTTGCACATCGGCCGCGCCGCCCAGAATGATCCAGCCCACGTTCCCGGAGCGCTTTTGAATTTCCTGCGCCGCGGCGCTGAAGCGCTCCGCCGGCCAGCGTTTGGCGGGACCGTATTCCGCGCCCGGATTCAACGCCAGCCAACGCGTGCCGGCGGACAGCTCGAACTTGTTCGCGACGGCGGCTACTTCCGCATCGCTCACACCCAACGCCGGCGGCAGCGGCGCCGGATTCGCACCCAACGCCGCCGTGAGGTGCAGGTATTGATGAACGTGATGGGCCGCGGGATCGCCAGGCGCGGCTGGCGAGTTGACTATTTGACCGGTGCCCCGCGCGACCAGTCGGCGGACCTCGCCCGGCGTTCGTTTGTGCATGGTGACCGCGCCCGGGCGGTCTGCGACGCAGTCGGTCAGAAACCAGTTCCGCCACGAACGCCGGTAGCCCACGCGACGCGGGATGCGGGCGATCCAGCTTTCCAGCGCGGAGCGCGGTGAATTGGGCAGGACCAGCGCGAGATCGAAGTTGTGCGCTCGCAGCTGGCGGCCGATGGCGAGCGCCCCTGCATCCGCGGCAAAGGGAATCACCGCGTCCAGCGCCGGATGCCCTGTCCACAAGCCGGCCAGCTTGGCGTGCGTCAGCAACGCAATGTGCGCGGCGGGAAACCGCTCGCGCAACCGCCGCAACGCGGGCGTGCTCATCACGGCGTCGCCGAGCCAGTTCACGCCGCGCACGAGGATGCGACGGGGCTCGCGGGATGAGGCTGGAGGCAAGGTGCTCACACCGGATGGGTGGCTTGATCCGGTTCCACTTTCGCCGTCGCCGCCCCGCCTTTCCAGCGATTGTGAACCCAGAACCAGTTCGCGGGATCGCGGCGGATGGCGGTTTCAAAGGCGGCGTTCACGTCGCGCATGATGTCTGCCACCGGACGGGCGGCGCCGTGTTCGTGCGTGGGGATTTCGGCGCCGGCTTCAATCCGCCATTGCGCCAGGCCCACGCGATAGCAGATGCCCGTGTAGAGCGGGCATTTGTAGCGCAGCGCAAACACGGCCGCAGCCGGACTGGTGCTGGCGTCGTGCCCGAGGAACGGCAGGCGCAGGCTGTTGCCGCCGGCGCTTTGATCACACAACAGCCCCAGCATCATGCCCGGCCGGTTCATCGCGGCCTTGAGCGCGTCGGCATCGAAACGCCGCTCAAAGAACAGGCAGCCGGACTGCGCGCGCAACGATTGCAGCAGCCGGTTCAACGACGGCTGCCGCAGCCCGCGATACGTGGTGGCGCTGGTGTAGCCCGGACTGAACTGGCCGAAACGCGCGTAGAGTTCGAAGTTGCCGAAGTGGCCGATGGCCACCACCACGCTGCGCGGCGTGGTGCCGGGCGCCGCGCGAAACTCCGGCGGCACCACGAATTCAACGTGGGCCTGCAAGGCGGCAAAGGTCATGCCGGCGGTTTTCGCGGCGCACGCAAAGTTTTCGCCAATGCGCCGGAAGTTTTCCTTGGCCAGCGCAGTAATCTCAGCGGCCGGCTTTTCGGGGAAGCAGCGAGAAAGATTGCGCTGCGCCACCCGGCGGTGACGCGCATCCAGCCCGTAGGCCAGGACACCGCCCGCGCGCCCCAGCCGGGCGACGGCGCGCAACGGCAGGGCTTGCAACACCGCGATCAGACTGCGCGCCAGAAAATAGAGCAACGCGTCCATGTCAGCGGAAACAAATCTTGCGCACGCAATCCGCAAAGTCCTCCGCGCCGCTGAGGATGCGGATTTCCACGCGCATGAAGTAAATCGGCAGGTCGCGCCGGTCGATCTTCGGAAAACGCACGGCGTCCTTCTGCGTTGTGATGATGCACTCCGCCTGACGCTTCTTGCCGCGGTTGATGGCGTTCAGCACTTCCTGCTGCTTGAACCGGTGATGGTCGGCGTGGCGCTTGGAATAGACCAGCTCGGCGCCAAGTTTGACGAGGCTCTGCTCGAAGCTTTCGGGCTGGGCGATGCCGCTGAGCGACGCGACCCGCCGGCCCTTGAAAAACTCCAGCCCGACGCGTTCGCCGGTGAAGAGATCCTCCAGATACATCGGATGATGCACGCATTCGATGATGCCCGCGTCCGGGTTGAGCAGGGTGATGCGTCGGCGCAGGTCGGCGGTGTGGCCGTCGCTCTTGGTGATAAAAATGGTGTCCGCGCGGGAAAGGTGTCCGGCCGGCTCGCGCAAGGTGCCGCGCGGCAGCATGAACTCGTTGCCGAAGGGCTGCTGCCGGTCAATCAGCACGATGTCCCGGCGGCGGCCCGCCAGCTTCCAGTATTGAAAACCGTCGTCGAGCAGAAGCGTATCGCAACCGAACTTTTCAATCGCGTAACGCCCCGCCTTGACGCGGTCCTTGTCCACCAGCACCACCACGTCCTTCAGATTCGACGCGAGCATGTAGGGCTCGTCGCCGGCCGTTTCGGAATCGAGCAGGAGCGACTTGCCGTCCGACACAACGCGCGGCGGCGTGGTGTCGGAGCGCAGCAGGAGGCGGTTAAGCAGCCGGGTGCGCAGCGGCGGCGGCTTGGACCGGTAACCGCGCGATAGGATGGCCACCTTGCGGCCGGCATCCTGCAAGGCACGCGCGAACTTTTCGACCACGGGCGTTTTGCCCGTGCCGCCCACGGTGAGGTTGCCCACGGCGATGACCTGGATGCCGAGGGTGTAATCGCGGAGGATGCGTTTGTTGTAAAGAAAGCGGCGCAATTTGACGATGCCCGCGAACAACTTCGAAAGCCACAGCAGGCTGGTGCGGGTGACGGACGCGGCAAACCCCGTGCGTTCCCCGAAGATGACTTCGAGGACGAACGTTTCCAGGGATTCCATCCAGTTGCGTAGGGTTTCCCGCACGGCGGCCTACTGTGACAAGTCGCCGCGGACAGGGCAAGCGGACGCCTTGAACAAACCTGAAGGAAGATTCCGCAAGGCTGGACCGATTCATTCCCGACCGGTCGCCGACGGCTGGTCCAGGCGCAAAATGAATCCACCGCGCGGCGGCAGCGTGTGCTGCCATGACGCCGCCCGCGCCAGGGGCACCGCGACCACCTGCATCGCCGCGTCGGCGCCTTCCGTGACGGCGAGGCGATGGGGAAAGCGCCTGAACGCCGACAAATCCAGGTTCACCGGCAAGGCTTCCCCCGTTCCGTTCAGGCCGGCAAGGAACCACGTGTCACCGGTCCGCCGTGCGAACACCACCACGCGCCCCGGCTCGCCCATCAGGCAACGCGTTTCGTCCCAACGCGCCGGCGCGTCGCGGAATAATTGCACGACCTCCGAAGGCAACGAATCGAAGAACTCCGGTTTGTCCGCGTAGTGGATCAGGCCGGACCGCGTGATGATGGCCGTGGCCAGTTCGTGCGCCACCGTCGTGGTGCGCGGGTATTTCTTGGGCGAACATGCCACCGGCGTGACATCCATCGGCCCGACGGCGTTCCGCGTGAACGGCAGCACCGTGTTTAACTCCGCCGCCTTATCCGTGTAGCGGGGCTCGTAGAAGTAGCTCTCCGTGCCCAACACCGCCTCCGCCGTCAGAAAGTTCGGCCACGTCCGCTCCCACCCACGCGGCATGGTGCAGCCATGCAGGTTGACCACGAGCCGGCGCGCCGCCGCGTCCGCGAACAATGCCTGCATCGCGGCAATGGCCTCCTGTCGGTCGGAACACCAGAAATCCACTTTCACACCGCGAACTCCCGCAGCAACCATTTCGTCCAGCTTGCGCCGGCGGGAGCCGGCATCGTAAAAATCTTCTGCGTGCGACCACGCCAGCGGCTTCACGCCCTTGGCCCGCGCGTGCGCCGCAAGGCCTGACAACCCCGGCCCCCACCAACCCGCGTCGAACAAGGTGTATTCCCAACCCATTTGCGCAGCAAAATCGGTGAACTCATTGAACACGTCGGCAGTCGCCGGTCCGTCTGGATAAGACCACCACGCCCACGAAGCGCGCCCCGGCTGGATCCACGACGTGTCCGCAATTCGCGACGCCGGGGCGAGATCCGTGACCAGCGTGGCCAGGGCGATGTTGCCCGCCGATTGACCCAGCACCATCACGCGCCAGGGCAGGGTCCACGGCAACGACCACCGCGGCTCCGGGCCAAACTGATTCGCATGACCTTTCGTTCCTTCATCCGCAAGCGGAAAGGCGAGGCGATACAAACCGCCCGTTGAATCCGGCGACAGATGACATGCACAGAACGACGCGTCAGTGCCCGACTCCGTCAGCAACACCCACGTGGCCGCGTCTGGCACGTGGAAGAGCGCCGGAAAACACCAGCCCGCGGGCCGGGCGCGCGAATGCGGCGGCGGCTCGCCCGGTGACACGTTGAAATAGAAGTCCTCGTAGGCGGGCGTATAAGGACCCGCCGCGTGATAGGGCTGCAACCAGCCGCGGGCATTGCGCGGCAGCTGAAAGCCCGTCAACTCGGCCTTGAGCACCCGCGTTTCGGCCGACGGTGCGGGAAACCGATAACGAAACGCCACGCCTTCGTCGCTCGCCGCAAGTTCCAGCTCCAACAGAGTCTGGTTCGGATTGCGAAAGGTGAGCGTGCGACCGTTCAACCGGTGATTCACCTGGGCCGCACCGCCGGCGAACAGTTCATATTGCTCACGCCGGCCCTGGACTTTTCCGGCCCCGGCCAACACCAGTCCGCGTGAAAAGTCCTGATCATCCCGTTGCAAGCCCAGCGGCGAATCTGCCAGCACAAGGCGGCCGGCGCGCCAGACTTGGTAATGGAGCGTTCCGCCATCGCCAAGGGTGACCGCGATCCGACACTGGCCGTTGGGCGAGGCCAGCGACCACGCGTTGGTTCCGCCAACCGCCCGGGCCGGGTCGGCGACCAGCCCCAACGCCAGCACCAAGCCCGCGGCAAACAAACGGTTCAACCACGACTTCGATCCGGAAAGGTGGCGCATCCTCAATTCGCTACTGGAGACAGCTCGATGACACAAGCCTCCAGCGCTTTCGCACACGAAGGCACGAACCCGTCCCGCATCCATTCCGCACCGGTCCGCGTCTGGCCCGTCTGCGGCAAAGCGGCCCGGCCCGGCGCGGGGTTAAGCTCGGCAATCCTGTAACGTTTGGCCGGGTCCAACCCCTGCGGGTGCACGGGATTGACGTCGCCATCCTTCAACTGAAACACAAACACCACCGCGCGGGTCCGATCCGGCGACACGAAGTTCAACGCACCACGTGCCGTGCCGTGCGGATCCTCCAGCCGATACAGGTCACCGAGTTGGGTCACGTCGCGGATGTGCTTGTAGGCGCTGATGGCGCCGGCGCAGATGGCCTTGTCCTCCGGCGACAGTTTGACCAGATCGAGATCCATGCCGAAGCGCGCGCTCATTGCCACGGCGCACGCGAAGTGCATCGGACGGTGGCCCCAGTGCGTCACGTGGCTCGCGATGGCCATGGGCGGGAAGAAATACGAATAGTCCCATTGCATCCGCACGCGCACGGTCGGGTCGGTGTTGTCGCTCGGCCAGAACTCGTGGAAGTAACGCAGCGCGCCGTAATCCACGCGCCCGCCGCCGCCGGAGCACAGCATCAATTCGGTGTTCGGGAAGGTCGTCGCCGTCTTGTCCATGAGTGCGTAAAGCGCCCGCACGTAATCGATCCACAGATGCGACTGGCGGTCCGGCGCGAGATACGACGAGCCCGGCTGCGTGAGGTAGCGGTTGCAATCCCACTTCGCGTAGCTGATGCCCGGCACACTCAGGATGCGGTTGATGACGTGCCATTCGAACTGCTGCACTTCCGGCCGGGTGAGGTCCAGGACCAGCTGGTTGCGCTGCAATTCCAGCGGGCGCTTCGGCTGGCGGATGACCCAGTCCGGATGTTTCTCAAACAGTTCGCTCTTGGGATTCACCATCTCAGGTTCCATCCAGATGCCAAAGCGGAGGCCGCGCTTCACGGCCTCGGCGGCAAGCGGCGCGAGACCATCCGGCAGGCGCTTACGATTCGGCTCCCAGTCGCCCAAGCCCGCGTGATCGTTGGTGCGCGGATACTTGTTCCCGAACCAGCCGTCATCCAGCAGGAACAGCTCGGTGCCAATTTCCTTCGCCGGATCAAAGAGACTGACGATGCGGTTGAAATCGAAGTCAAAGCCCGTCGCCTCCCAGTTGTTCAACAGCACCGTCCGCGGTGTGTGGCCGTCGCGCATCCCAAAGTCGCGCGCCCACGCGTGCAGCTTGCGGCTCATTTCGCCCAGCCCGTGCGCGCTCCACACCCAGATCATCGTCGGCGTGGTGAAGGTTTCCCCCGGCTTCAGATAATACGCCGACGCAAACGGATTCACCCCGCACACCGCGCGAACCCGGCGGCCGAAATGATCGAAGGCACACGAAAAACTGCCCGACCACGCCAGCGAACCCGCCAGCACCCGGCCGCGGTTTTCCGCCGGCGGACCGTCGAGTGAAAGCACGAACGAGGGATTCTGGAATTGATGCGCCCGCACGCCGAGCTTCGAGTCGAGCACCTTCGTGCCCGGCGTCAGCGGCTCCATCGTCGGCACCATTTCTCCCGCCCAATCCCCGAAGAAATGCAGCAGGTAAAGATTCGCGGGATCCAACAGCCAGGCGCTCGAAGCCATCCGCTCCAGCTCGACGGGCCCGGATTCCCCGTGGCGGATTTCCGTCCATTGCTCAATCAGGTCGCGGTCGTGGTGGGCGCGAAAGCACAGCGTGACAAAGAACGGATACGCCGGATCGTGCAGTTCAATCCGCACCACCTCGCGGTCCGCGGTTTCATTCGTGCGCGTGATGTGGTCAAAGACCAGCGCCGTGGAGGTGTTGCCATCGGCATGGACCGCCTGCAACGCGGGCTCCCAGATGTAACCGTCGCCAGCCTGCGGATAGAATTCATCCGTGCGCTGAAGCTTGTCCTTTCCCTCGGGGACGCCGATGCCGCGCTGATACAGCCGCCCATCGTCACCCACCTGCAGTTGGAGGGCGAAGCTGGCGGTCTTGAGGTTGATGGTTTCGGCCGCGGGCGCCGCGGCCGCGGCCACGAACAGCACCAGCATGGCGCAACCCATCGTTCGGAATTTCATACGCATAAATTTTTCAAGTTGTCAGCGTCAGTTTCAGGCAAGTGATGCAAACCAATTCAAGGCGCAGCCAGATCCAAGTCACGGCCCCAGCCGCAGGCGAATGTCCCACGTCACGGAACCACCGGCGTCCACGACACCGCAACACCCGCCTTCCGCGGCCAGCGTCAGCGCGTCGTGCGCACTGTTGGTGGGCTCCAGCGCAAGATGGTGATGGCCATGCCAGCCGCCGCGTGTGAGCCACAGCCCGAGCGTGTCGTTTTCCTTGGGATCCCAGACGAATTCGAGGTAGTCGCCGCTCACGCGATTGTAAACGCCGGCACAGCCAACGTGCACCGGCCGGGCAAAGACCTTGACGCACTGCCCCGCGGGCTGGACCAAATCCACGGCGTCAATCCATTCGCCGCTGTCCAATTGTGCGCGGGTGGACGCCGGCAATTGCAGTTGATCCCCGTCAACCAACCGCAGTAACGGATGCATCGCCCAGAGATACAACTCCTCCTCCGGGCCGAGGTTGCTCAACCGGTAGCTCAGCCACACTTCATGCCCGCGCAATTCGATGACCCGCTCGAACTCGAGCGGTGAAATGGCCAGCCGAATCGTCATTCGCAATTCACCCGCCTCCCACGCCGCTTCATCCACGTTCCACGGCACGGACCAGACTTCGCCGTGATCCGGCAAGGCGCGGCCCTGCCACGAACACGGCGCGATCGTTGGCAGGCATTCGTCCATGCCGACCAGCGGACCGCGGGAAAAATCATCGCCGCGCCGGTTGCGAAACAGTTTCGGTCCGCCGGGCGGATGCCACATCCATTCGCGACCGGTGCGCAGGTTCTTGAGCGAGATCATCCGCGCCCCCAGTTCGGGCACGACGGCCAGTTCAATCCGCTCATTGCCGAGGACATAAACATCAAAGGCCTGTTCCTTGCGAATCCTAAACCGGCTGCTCTGGTCAACGGCGCTCACGATTGAATTTCCCGGAAAAGGTCCGCGGCGAGCGGGTGGTTGGGGTCGCGTTGGAGCACGGTGTGGAGGAGCGTCCGCGCGGCGGCCGGGCGGCCCAGGCCGAGCTGCGCCTGTGCCTGCAGGAACAGCGCGGTGGTTTCCTGGCGTTGTTGCAGGTCA